>JAEWBT010000098.1 GCA_023391015.1 Bacteroidota bacterium | reverse complement strand
CCCGCGCACATGACGCTGCGGCGATTATTTTCCGGAAAAATGGTTTTGAAGGTCGCTTTTATGCTGCTTACAACCAGAACTACAAGGTCAATTACGACAACAACATAGCCAATCCCGCCGGAAACCGGTACGCTGTGGCCGATGCCCAGGCGTATAAAACCCTGCAATTGCTGTGGGGTAAAATCCCGGTAGGTCAGTGGGGCGCTTTGAGCCTTCTGGCTTATAACACCGGCTTGCAAAATGCCCTTTCCGATACGGCGGACCAGAAGCTGCACCAACAGCAAACCCTGGGTGCTCATTATTTCCGGAATGCGCCACGCTGGTCGGCAGCCGTTTCGGCCTATTACCAAATAGGCGAGAACTTAGCAGGCATCAACACAAATGCTTATCTGCTGGCGGCACAGGTGGGCGCGCCGTTGGGCAAGCGCTGGCGGGCGGGCCTTGGCGCTGATTATCTGAGTGGGAATGACTATGGAAAAGGCACTAGTGAGAACCGCGCCTTTGCCGTTCCGTATGCCACCAACCACAAGTTCTACGGCCACATGGATTATTTCTACGCCGGAAATCCGCACGGGAATACCGGCCTGCTGGATGCCTACCTGAATCTTGGTTTTAAAGCCTCGCCCAAAGCGCAGCTCAATCTGGCCGGCCACTGGTTCCGCGCTACCGGCGACATTTACCAAATTGGGGCAAAACAATCGTCGGACTTGGGCGGCGAGCTGGACCTGAACGCCAGCTGGAGGGCCTATCCTTTCCTGGAGCTTCAGGGCGGCTACAGCGCGTTCCGCACGACTGAATCCCTGCGACTCGTTAAAAACACCGTTGCAGCCGGCGACTGGCAGCACTGGGCCTGGCTGAGCGCCAACCTCAATCTGGAGTTGCTGCGGGTGCGGCGCCCCTTATAGCAGCGGTCATACTGAGGGCGTCGAAGGATTAATCCCGCGCGCATTTTCCGGAAATCAGATGCGTTTTCCGGAAAATTCCGGTTTATAAACCTGGGGAAGAAACCTTCTCTTTTCCTTTTTGTTGGAGCAAAAACCATGTCGTTTCCCCCAAAAAACGCCGCAGCACTCAAGAACCTGCTGGATGCTGCCGTGGCCCGCTACAACACCCCGGCTTTCATCTCCCACGACCCGATCTCTATTCCCCACCGGTTTTCCGGAAAAAAAGACATTGAAATCGCCGGACTGTTCGCCGCTACCCTGGCCTGGGGAAATCGCAAGATGATTATCCGCAACCTGGAGCGGCTGATGGATTGGATGGACAATGCTCCACATGATTTTATCCGCAATCACGAAGAGGCCGACCTGAAGCGCTTTGAAGGCTTTGCCCACCGCACCTTCAACACTACGGATCTACTGCATTTCATTCAGTTTTTAAAAAGTCATTTTCAAAGCAGCGACACGCTGGAAGAGCTTTTTCTGAGTAGAGAAATGCAGCCCGAAAGCGCCGTACAAAAAGGATTGATTCAATTCCGGAAAGCGGTTTTTGCGTTGGAACATTCGCCCCTGCGCACCCAAAAACACGTGGCTTCGCCGGAGCGCGGCTCGGCCTGCAAGCGCCTCAATATGTACCTGCGCTGGATGGTGCGAGCGGATACCGGCGGTGTGGATTTTGGTATCTGGCAAAAACTGCAACCCGCCCATCTCATCGCCCCACTCGATATTCACAGTGGCCGCACGGCCCGGAAACTGGGCCTGCTCGCCCGCCGCCAGGATGATTGGAAAGCCGCCATGGAATTGACCGAAAACCTGCGCCAATTCTGTCCGGAAGATCCCGTAAAATATGATTTTGCCCTGTTTTCGATTGGGGTAGATAAAGGCATCGAAGCCATGTAAAAGGCCTTGATTTCCGGAAATGAAGCGAAAAATTTCCGGAAAAGCTGAGTGCAGCACAGCTTCCTTCTCCACTGGGGCAAGCGGTCTCAAAAGGCAAATAAGATGTCAGGCTGAGCGGGTCGAAGCCCACATTAGGAGTCCTTCGACGCGCTCGGGGTGACACAGAATATGCCTTAAAAAGATATGGTAAACAGCTTCAGAAAAAGATCCAGTGATTCCCCTTTTTTAGTAAAATCCCCAAATTTTATTCAGTTCTTTTTCCGCGACGCGGTTTGGCGTGTCTGCACCTGAAATTTGCAAAGAAGAGTCCGAAGCCCGCTTTGCTTTTCTGTTGTAAATTTCGCCTATGTCCCAGTCTTTTTTTGCCACCGCCGACCTGCCCCAGCAGTTTGCGCTTTTCTTTAGGGAAGAAGGTTTTCAGCCTTTCGCGCACCTGCTGTTCCGGAAATTAAACGAAGGCCACGTCTGCATCCACACCAGCGACCTGGAGGCCGAAAAAGAAAGTTTGCCGGAGCGCTACCGGGAAACGCTGGCAGCGGGCCGCTGTTCGCCCTACCACGCGGGCCTGGTGGGCACCGAAACCGACCTGCGCAAGCCGTTTATCCTCCACAACGACCGGCTGTACCTGCAACGCTATTTTCAGTATGAAACGACCTGCGTGGAGCGCATTCGCCGGTTTGTCGAGGAAGAAAAAGAATTTTTAGAAGTCCGCACCGAAGCCCTGCGCGCGCAAAAAAGCTTGCTGGAAAAACTTTTCAGCACGCCCACAACCGGCCCCGACTGGCAACTGACCGCCGCCCTGTGCGCCGCCCTTCAAAACTTCACGATTATCACAGGCGGGCCGGGAACCGGAAAAACAACGACCGTTGCCAAGCTGCTGGCCTTGCTGTTTACCCTGCAACCGGAGTTGCGCGTAGCCCTCGCCGCGCCCACCGGAAAGGCGGCCGCCCGGATGGCCGAAAGCCTGCGCCAGGCCACGCTGCCCGACGGCCTGGACCACATTCAGGATGCGTTTGCCCGCCTGTCGCCCGCCACCATTCACCGCCTGCTGAAAGCCCGGCGTGCCTCGCCGTACTTCCACCACAACGCCGAAAACCCACTGCCGTTTGACCTGATTATTGCTGATGAAAGTAGCATGATTGACGTGGCCTTGTTTGCAAAACTGCTGCAAGCCGTTGGTCCGGGAACGCGGCTGATTTTGTTGGGCGATAAAAGCCAGTTGGCCTCGGTGGAAGCCGGAAGTTTGTTTGGCGACCTCTGCGGTGCGTTGCCGACCGTCAATGGGTTCAGCGAGGAGTGGCGGCAGCTTTTAAACGACATTTTTCCGGAAAACGCAACGGCGCTGCCCGCCCAAACCGCCTGCGACGACGCCCCCGGCCACCCGCTTTTTGGTCGCATCATTGCTTTGCAGGTGAGCCATCGCTTCCGCGACGACGCCGGCATTGGCCGGTTCAGTAAGGCTGTCATCCACAACGATGAAGCAACGCTGGACCATTTCATTTCCCAACAAGACGACGTGCAGGTGTGCCTGGATGCCGACCACGATCCAGTCGTTTTTGAGCATTTCATCGCCGGTTACGAAGATTTTATTCTGGAAAAGGACATTCACACAGCGCTGCAAACGCTGGCCCGCCGCCGGGTGCTGGTCGTGACGCGGCAGGGGCCTTACGGACTGGCCGACACCAACAGCGCGATTGAGGAGTTTCTGTTCCGGAAAAAACTCCTGAATCCCACAACCGGCCACTACCACAACCGCCCGGTGATTCTCACCAAAAACTACCCCGACCTGGGCCTCTTCAACGGCGATACCGGAATTGTGCGGCGCGATGAAAAAGGCGTTTTGCGGGTTTGGTTTGAAGATGCAGCCGGTGGCGTCCGTTCGGTGTTGCCCGGTTACCTGCCCGACGCGCAAACGGCTTTCGCCATGACGGTGCATAAAAGTCAGGGGTCGGAGTTTAACGAAGTGCTCATCCGCCTGCCTGACCGCGAAGACATGGCCTTGCTGAGCCGCGAACTGCTGTACACCGCCGTAACCCGCGCCCGCGAAAAGGTTTGGATTCAGGGAAGCGGAAGCGTGGTGCGCGCCGCCGCCGCCCGGAAAATTGCCCGCGCTTCGGGCATTCACGAGCGGTTTTAAAATGCTTAAAAAGTACTTCCGTTCCGAACAGAGTGAGGCGGAGTAAAGAATCTGTCAAATGTCCATGCTGTTTTAAGAAGAGTAAATTTCAAACAGCCGCCCCCCAACAGATTCCTCCCTCGCGGTCGGAATGACAGCGACTTTTGGGCATTGATACTTATCTCTTTGGTTCTTGGCTCTTACTCTTTTGTCTATAATCTTTTGTCTCATTAAAAATGCCACTTTCTCTTCAGGTTTCCCGTTCGCTGCGCCAACTGGCAAAACATTTCACCCGCGACCTCGCGGCCCGCAGCCGGGGCGTGTTTGATGCCGACTATGTGGTGACCCAGACGGAGGGCATGAATAATTTTCTGCGCCTGCAACTGGCAGCCCACACCGGCATTGCGGCCAACTGTAAATACCTGGGGCCGAATGAGATTATCCTGCTGGCGTTTCGGTTGCTGGTGGGCGAAACGCAACGAACGGTCTCGGTGCCGCAGCTGCGCTGGCAGCTATACCAGGTGCTGGGCAGCGATGATTTCCGGAAATTGTTTCCGGACGTAGCGGGGTATTACCAAAACAGCGAGGCCGACAGCGACCTGAAACGGTTGGAGCTGGCCGAAAAAGTCGCCGTTCTTTTTGACCAATACCAGATTTACCGGCCCGGCCTTATCCGGAAATGGAACCGCCCCACAAAAAACCCCGACGACTGGCAGCATCACCTCTGGCAACAGGTGATGACCCTGACTCAGGACCGCCTTTCCGACAAAACGCGCATGGGCGACGCCATTCTGGAAGCGCTGAAAAACCCCGATAATGTCCGGTACCTGCAACGCCACATGCCGGTGGTGCACGTCTTTGGCATTTCCATTATCACCGACTACCACGTTTCACTTTTGCACGCGCTTTCCGGGGTGATTGACGTCCGGTTTTACCTCCTGGACCCGGCTGCCGGCGTGTATTGGTATGAAGACCGGAGCGAAAAGCAACTGGCCATTCTCCAAAGCAAAGGCATTGACGTGAAAGACGCCGAAAGTTCCGGAAATCCGCTGCTTACCAGTTGGGGCCGCGTGGTGCAGGATACCTTCCGGCTTTTGTTCCGCCACGATGCTTTTCTGAACGCCTACGAAGCGCTGCCGGCGGAGGAAACAGTTCCGGAAACCCTGCTGCAAAAAATTCAGGACGACATCCACAATGGGGTGGCCCGCGCCGACCGCCACCGGCTTTCCGAAACTGACCTGACCGACGGTTCGCTCACGGTGCAATCGTGCTACACGCCCCTGCGCGAGGTGGAAGCGTTTTATAATTACCTCATGGGGTTGTGGGAGAAAAACCCCTCTTTTTCGCCGCAGGACGTGCTGGTGATGGTTTCCGATATCAACACTTACGCGCCGTATATCAAAGCCGTTTTTGACAACGCGCCGTATAAATTCCGTTATACCCTTTCCGACGAAAACCCGCACGGCGGCGACACGCTGACCGATGCACTGGTGGCCATCCTGCAACTAGCAGCCGATAGTTTTAAGCCTGAGGAAGTGGCGCAGCTATTGGAGTTTTCCCATATCCGCGATCGGTTTTTCCTGCACGACACCGCGCTGATCCGTCGCTTGATTGAGGACGCCAACATCCGCTTTGGGCTGGACGGCGACGCCGAAGACGACACCCGGTTTGTGAGCTGGCGCTACGGCCTGCAACGCATTGTGTACGGCGTGTGTATGCAGGGTGACGACCTGTGCGTTACGGAAAATGGCGAAGAATTGCACCCGCTGGATTGCGTGGAAGGATCGGACGCCGAGACGGCCATTCGCTTTGCCTACTTTGCCGAAGTGCTGATGCAACACCTGGAAACCCGCTACCGGGCGCGCAGCATTGCCGACTGGGTGGGCTACGTGGAGCGTGTGATTAACGACCTGCTTGCCGACACCGGCGAGGAAATTGACGAGGAATTGCAAGGCCTTCTGTCCCAACTGGGGGGCTACAACGCCGCTTTTGAGTACATGCCCGAACCGATTTCCTACGAGGTGTTCAGCCGCAGCCTGCTTCAGGGCTTAAAAGGCGCTTCGCAGTCGTCCACCTTTGGTTACGGCGGAATTACATTTTGCTCTATGGTTCCGATGCGCAGCGTGCCGTTTAAAATCGTAGCCTTATTGGGGATGGATGCCGATAAATTTCCGCGTCGTGAATCGGTGGTAACATTCAACAAAATGACGGCGCAACGCGAAGTGGGCGACCGGAGCGTGCGCGACAACGACCGCCACCTGTTTCTGGAAACCGTGCTTTCGGCAGAGGAATATCTCTACATCAGCTACCTGGGCAAGGCGGCGAAAGACAATACCGCCCAGGCGCCCAGTCCGTTGGTAGAGGAGTTGCTGGATTACATTGAGGACGGCGTTGGGAAAGAAGCGCAGCCAATCATCCGGGATTTTGTGGTGCCGCATCCGCTGCACAGCTTTAGCGCACACTACAACAACGGCGACCCGCGCCGGCGTGATTACCTGCGGCAGGAGCCTTCGCCGGTTTCCAAATGGACGCTGGAAAGCAAGGAAACTGAACCGTCGGTCGTGACGGAAATCCAACTCGGCAGCTTGAGCCGGTTTGCCACCAACGCGCTGGAGACGTGGTACCGCCACCGCCTCGGCATTGTGTATGACCCGTCGGAAGCCGCGTTGTCGGATTTGGAAATGCTGAACCCGAATGCGCTGGGCCGTAGCATTTTGAAAAGTAGCTTGCTGACCGTGTCGGAGGAAGACACGGAGAACTGGCGGCGCTACCACGTGCGCAACGGCGCTTTGCCGCTTCGCAGCATGTCGGTAGTGATTTTGGAAGAGCTGGCCGATGAGGTGGGCGGCGTCAAGGCGCTGACGGCGCAATTGCTGGGTGATTCGCAGCCGGTGTCCGTTCCGGTAACGGTAGCGCTGGGAAACGTGCTTTCCATTTCCGGAAATCTGGCCCTCTACGACGGCGGCCGGTTGTGTTTCCCGTGTTTTTCCAAAAGCGAAGCCCGCCACCGGATGAAAGCCGCGCTGGCGTATGTGCTGGGCGTGGCCGCCGGGGTGGTCCGGGAGTTGCATTTTGTATCGCAGGTAGAAGACCGGATTTCCTGCGCCGCCGGACTGTCGCAGGCCGAGGCACTGGAAAAACTTTCGGCCATGGCGACGCTCTACGCCGAAGGCCGCGAAACGCCGTTTGTATTCACCGCTGCCCTGCCGGGAACGCTTGGCAAAAGAGACATTCCGGACACCATGAGCCTGGAAGATTTCCGGAAATTCATAGACCGCCACGCCGAAAAAGAAGCTTACATAGATGCGTATTTCCGCCACCACTACCGGCAAGGCCATTGCGCCACCGAAGGCGCGCTGGAAAGTTTCCGGAAAATGCACCAAGTGTTTTACGAAGGGTTGCTGGAGTTGTTTGCGTAAGGAACCCGAAACCTTTAGAATTGACTGGCCTTTGTAATAAAGCGCATCCCCTTAATTTTTTGTCCATTCCAGAATGGTAACAGCGAAGAACTCCGGCTGACTGCCATGATGTATTATAAATCCACCTTTAAAATCAGCGATACTGCCGTTTCGGTCCTAATCTTTTGTCACCCCGGAACGGGGTCTATGTCGGCTTGCATTCCACGTAGGTCCCGTTCCGGGATGACAAAAGAACTGTAAGGATATTCAATTTGCGCTCCCTAAAGGTGAAATCCCATTCTCCCCTAAAATCTATACTCAAAACCTATGTCTTCCGCCATCAATTACCTGCCGTTTGACGCCCGCACCGTGCCGCTCTGCGGCAGCAACCTCATTGAGGCCAGCGCCGGAACCGGAAAAACCTATTCCATTGCCATTATGGTGTTACGGTTGGTAATGGAAGACCGCGTGTCGCCAACAGAAATCCTGATGGTTACGTTTACCAAAGCCGCCGTGGCCGAGCTGTCGGAGCGGGTACGTCTTTTCATCCGAAAGGCCTATAAATGCAGTCGCGGCGAAGACTGCGACGACCCGCTGATTGGCCGCATTGTGGCCGAAGCGCAGGCGGGTGCCGACGGCGACACGGTGGAGAAAACCCTTTACCAGGCCGCCTTGCTTCTGGACGAGTTGCCGGTAACGACCATCCATAGCTTTTGCCAGACCACTTTAAGCGAGTTTGCCTTTGAAACCGCCCACGCCTTTGCGCCGGAAATGCTGCCTTCGCTCAAACCAATGGCCAAAGACCTTTTTCATAAATTCTGGCGGCGGCACATCAACACCCTGCCGCCGGCCTTGCTGCGCCAACTGGATGTAGAAGAGCTGCGCGACAGCCTTGGCACGACCGTGGAAAGCCATTTGGACAACCGCCTTTACTATGGTTTTGAGGAAGGAAAAGAGTACAGTTTGAGCAGCGCGGAAACCGACGAGTGGCTTTCCCGGATCGGGGAAAGCGGCCGCATCCCGCAGCTACTGGACGCGGCTTACAAGGGACTTTACGACGCTTATCAGGCGCGCAAGGCCAACGGGCCGAAGCTGGGCCACATAGAAGCAGCGAAGCGTCCTTACATGCAACCCAAAAGCAAATTCGTGGCCGCCGTGGCCGCCGATTATCCTTTTGTGGAAAAGAATTTTCCGGAAACCTTACCCGCCATTGACGAGTTGCTAGAGGCGGTGGAAGGCCGGGAAGACGTGTTTGCCGAAATCCACCAGCGGCTGCGCTACTGGGCCATCTCTGAAATCCTGAAAAACGTAGCCATCATCAAGAAAAAGGCCAATCTGATTACGTTTTCCGACATGATTTCGGAGCTGCACGCGGCCCTGACCAAGCCCGACAACGAAGCCCTTGTAACCGGACTGCGCAAAAAATATAAAGCCGCTTTTATTGACGAGTTTCAGGATACCGACCGCCGCCAATACGAGATTTTCAACGCCGCTTTTGGCGAAGAAACGATTCTGTTTCTCATTGGCGACCCAAAGCAAAGCATCTACGGCTTCCGGACTGCCGACGTGGCCACCTATTTTGAAGCCCGCAGCCGCGTGCAGAATGTTTATAGCATGGACCGGAATTTTCGTTCGGCGGCCCGGCTGATTGACGCAATGAACATTTTTTTCAAGCCCACGCCCGACTTTCAAACCTTTGCGTTTGACGAAGACGAGGAGGGGTTTGAATATATTCCCGTAGAAAGCCCGGAGAACAACCCGAAAGAAGGCGTTTTTCTGGGCGAGACACCGGAGCCGTGCATTTCCATCCGCGAGTCGGAGAATAAAAATGACGTTCATGAAAAAGCGGCACTTCAGGTCGCCGGCTTGCTGCGCAGTGGTTTTTTAATTAAAGAAAAAGGCACTTTACGGAAAATCCGCCCGTCCGACATCGGGGTTTTGGTGCGCACCGGCACGAATGGCCGGGCGTTTAAGGCCCGCCTCGCCGCGCTGAATATTCCGGCGGTGTACCGCGACGAAGCCCGCATCTTAGATACGCCCCAGGCCGGGGAGCTGGTGTTGGTGCTGCAAGCCATTCTGGAGCCGTCCGGCGCGACCATCAACCGCGCGTTGCTTAATACGTTACTGCCCTTCACCAACGACGACCTGTTGAAGCTGGACGACGAGGTGGTGGTGGCGCGGTTCGCCCATTACCGGCAGCGCTGGGCCGAGCACGGCATTTTGCCCGCCCTGACGCAGCTGGCCCACGACTTTAGCCTGCGCAACTGGCTGATGACCGAGGCCGAAGACGGCCACCGTACCTATGCCAACTTCCTGCAACTGGCCGAGTTGCTCCACGCCACACAGATGCGCCGGAAACTTAGTGAAACCGAACTGATTTCGTGGCTGCAACGCGCCATCAGCGACCCCGATTTGACCCAAGGTGATACTTTTCTGCAACGCCTGGAGCGCGACGACGAAGCGGTGGAAATCACCACTATCCACAAAAGCAAGGGGCTGGAATACAACATCGTGATTGCGCCGGACGTGAACTGGAAAAGCAGTCTGGGCGCGCCGTACCGGCCTACGTTAAGCTACCGAGAGCCGGAGACAGGCCGGTATTTTTTCATAGAACAAGCCCGCTGCGACGAGGCGCAGAAATCCCTTTTTGCGGCGCAGGAAGAGCAGGAAAACCGCCGCTTGCTGTATGTTACGGTTACCCGCGCGGTACACGGCTGTTATCTTTTCACTACGACTCGCACCCAAGACGTAGGAAAAACCGCCGCCGTGCTGATGCCCGCCCTAAAAGCGTGCGCCCACCCGGAAATTGTGTTTGATGCACCCATCCCGCCCCTGCAAGCGCCGCCGGAAACCGAAACGGAAACCCTCCACCGCTACACTGTTTTGCCAAAGCTTCCCAACTTCCAGCTGCCGCAGGCGTGGTGGCGACGGCTGAGCTACAGCGGCATCAGCGGTGGCGGCGAGTATTTCCGGTTGCAGCGCGCCCGCGCGCAGGAAAATCCCTACGACGCGTTTGTGTTTGAAACCCTGCCGCGCAGCAGCAAAACCGGCGAGATGCTGCATTACCTGCTGGAACGCGCCCTGCCCGACCAGCGGAGCAACTGGCCGTGGGCCGTGGGCCAAACCTTGTCGCGGTTTATGCCGGCGAAGAAAGAAGCTTACACACCGCTGTTTCTGGAGTTGATGGCCCATATTTCCGGCGCGCAAATTGCAATGCCCGGCGGCGAAGTTTTTTCGCTTCAAGACGTTTCCTACGAAAAGCGGCTGGCTGAATTGGAGTTTGATTTTCCGGTGTCGCCGTTTCAATTGGAAGCCTTGCGGGACGCTGCCCGCGACGCGGATATTCCGGTGGCGCTGCGGGAGACTACAGGTCGCGCCGAGGGAATCATGAACGGAAAAATTGACTTGTTTTTTGAGCGGGAGGGAAAGTATTACCTTCTGGACTGGAAATCCAACTACCTGGGCGACACGCTGGAAGCGTACAGTCCGGCAGCGCTGGCAGACGTGATGCGGCGGGCCAACTACCATTTGCAATACCTGATCTATACCCTGGCGGCGAAGAAATACCTGTCTCTGCGCTTGCCCGGTTTTGATTACGACCGTGATTTTGGTGGGGTTGTTTATCTGTTTGCCCGTGGTGTGCGGCAGGATAGTGACAGCGGTATTTTTACCGCGAAGCCCGCGGCAGCGCTGGTGCAAAAGCTGGAAGGGCTGTTCTCTGCTCAAAAAGAAAGCAAAGTATAAAAAGCGGGTCCCAATTTTGCTGAAGGTAAAGTCCAATCTTCCAATGGCCCGCTTGCGGGATGTCCAATTCCTTTATGAAACTCACTCTGGGCTTTTCGCCCTGTCCCAACGACACGTTTATTTTTGATGCCCTGGTCAATGGCCTGATTCCTTCACAGGGATTGGATTTTGAAGTGGTGCTGGAAGACGTAGAAACCCTGAACCGCTGGGCCGCCGAAGGGCGGCTGGACGTGACCAAACTTTCCTTTAGCGCCTTGTTGCCCCTCACCGACACCTATGCGCTGCTGCGCGCCGGCGCGGCACTGGGCCGGGGCGTGGGGCCATTGCTGGTAGCCAAAGAGGCCATTCCGCTTCCGGAAATTTCTCCCAAAAAGATTGCGATTCCCGGAAAGCAAACCACGGCCAACCTCTTGTTTTCAATGGCCTTTCCGGAGGCGAAAAACAAAACCGAGGTGCTCTTTTCTGATGTAGCCGATGGCATTCTTTCCGGAAAATTTGATGCCGGATTGATGATTCACGAAGGGCGCTTTACTTACGAGAAAAGAGGCTTGGTGAAGCTGTTGGATCTGGGTGAGTGGTGGGAACAAACCAGCGGTGCACCAATTCCACTTGGCGGTATTGCGATTAAGCGCAAATACGGCAAGGAAGTGTACCAAAAAGTGAATACCCTGATTGCCCAAAGCCTGGCCTACGCGTGGCGGCGCTACCCGGAATTAAGCGATTTCATTACCCAAAACGCGCAGGAGATGGAAGAAGACGTGATGCGCAGCCACGTCAACCTCTACGTCAACGACTTTAGCAGCGACCTGGGTCTGGAAGGCGAAAAGGCCCTAGCGGTTTTGGCTCAAAAAGCCGGTATTTCCGGAAATTTCTTTTAAGAAGAAAAGCTTTTTCCGGAAATAAAAAGCCCTGTCGTGTGTTGAAAACAGAACAGAGCTTTTTAAATTGAACCGATTTACTGCCCGGCGCGCATGCTTTCCACGGCGGCCCACACTTCTTCGCGGTCTTTGGAGAACGTAAGCGTATTGACGGCCTGGAAGTACATCGCCTTATCGAGAGTAGTGGGATAGGCAGCGATTAAAAAATCCTTTTTACCGCTGTTGAAGCTAAACAGATTGGCCATAGCCATTACCTGCCGGGTGGTGAGGTAGGAAGTAGAAGCTACATAGCGGGCGGTGCGCAGGCGGTCGCCGTCGAAAGACTGGTCTTTTACCTGCTGCAACGCCAGCGAAAAATCGGCTTCGGGCATGGCTTCGTAGTAGAATGCGCGACCGCCGCAGGCGCAGTTGCCATTGCAGCGCCCGTAGCGGCTGTCGGGTTGCCAGGTGTTTTGGCTGCCGCGCCCACCCGGGATTTCCTGCTTTGGATTGTAGCGGTCACTGCGATCGGAGCGGTTGTTTCGGGGGCCATACTGCGCGCTGACACTGGCCGCACTGCACGCGATAAGGACAAAGAGGAGGAACTGTTTTTTCATAAGAAAAGATGGTTTGCCCTCTTGACTGAGGGTGCTGAAAAGCGTTTAAGGAAGCTTGCAGAAGAATTCTGGCGGACAGTAGCGCTGGCGGACAGGTAGCAAAAAAAGCCGCGCTTCCCTTTTCCGGAAAACGCGGCTTTTTTGAATCCAGTTCCACCCACCTATGCGGGCATCGGGTCGATGTATTTCTCGATTTCTTTTTCCAGCGCGAGGCCTACCTGCTCAATGGCATCATCGCCCTTGATGCGTTGCAGCTTGCCTTGCTCCGCGTAATATTGCGCCACGGGTTCCGTCTTGGCAAAATATTCTTTGGTGCGCTTGGAAATCACTTCCTCATTGTCGTCGGTGCGGCCGGAGATCAAACCGCGCTCCAGCAACCGGCGTACCAGCTCGCCTTCCGGAACTTCCAGCGACAGCACCAGCCGGATGGGGGCCTGCCGGAAGTTCAGCAAGCGGTCCAGCGCCGCAGCCTGCGCCACGGTGCGCGGAAAGCCATCGAAGATAAAACCCCGGGCCGTGGGCTCGTTTTCCAGCCGGCTGCTAATCATGCCGATAACGACTTCATCGGGCACCAGCATGCCGTTATCCATAAATTTTTTGGCCTCGATGCCCAGGGGTGTCATCCGCGCCACCTCGTCGCGCAGCAGGTCGCCGGTAGAGATGTGCATCAGTCCGTAGCGGTTCAGCAGCCGTTCCGACTGCGTGCCTTTCCCGCAGCCGGGAGGACCAAAAAGTACCAGATTGAACATGGGCAAAAGGGAATAGAGATGTTTTTAAAAAATGGGTGGCAAAGATACGCCCCGACACTTTGGTATCTTTACCCTTTCCACTTGAATACCTGTGATAGATACCCAAACCTCCTACGAAGACGAAAAAGCCATCCTGGTAGGCCTCATCCGCAAAGACCAAAGCGAGGCCCAGACCGTAGAATACCTCGACGAGCTGGCTTTTCTGGCCGAAACCGCCGGGGCCGAAACGGTCCGGAAATTCATGCAAAAACTGCCCAACCGCGACCCAAAAACCTTTGTGGGAAAGGGCAAGATTGAGGAAATCGCCGAGTATGCCCGCGCCCGTGGGGCCAATCTCATCATCTTCGATGACGAGCTGACCGGCTCTCAAATCCAAAACATCGAGAAGGCCACGAAGGTGAAAACCATCGACCGCTCCGACCTGATTCTGGACATTTTTGCCCGCCGCGCCAAAACGGCGCAGGCCAAGGTGCAGGTAGAACTGGCCCAATATCAATACCTGTTGCCCCGGCTGCGCGGTATGTGGAGCCACCTGGAGCGGCAAGGCGCAGGCATCGGCAGCCGCGGACCGGGCGAAACCGAAATTGAAACCGACCGCCGGATTGTGAAAGACAAGATTTCATTGCTTCGCAAACGCCTCGGCGAGATTGACAAACAGGCGCAAACGCAGCGGCAGGAACGCGGCACGTTTATCCGCGTGGCCCTGGTGGGCTACACCAACGTGGGCAAAAGCACGTTGATGAACATTCTTTCCAAAAGCGAGGTATTTGCGGAAAACAAACTGTTTGCCACCCTCGACACGACGACCCGGAAAGTGGTGTATGAACAAACGCCGTTCCTTTTGAGCGACACGGTAGGCTTTATCCGGAAGCTGCCGCACCACCTGGTGGAAAGTTTTAAGAGCACCCTCGACGAGGTGCGCGAAGCCGACTGCCTGCTGCACGTGGTGGACATTTCCCACCCGGCCTACGAAGACCAGATGAAGACCGTTTTGGGCACGCTCAAAGACATTGGCGCGGGCGAAAAACCCATCCTGACAGTGTTCAACAAAATGGACCAATACGAGGCCAACACCTTCGATGATTTCCTGAGTCCGGAAGTAAAAGAGGAATTGCTGCGCGATTTGGAACAGCGGTGGCGGGCCGAAACCGGCGGCGCCTGTGTGTTTATCTCCGCCATTCAAAAGCGCAACATCGATACGCTGCGCGAAACGATTCTGGAACGCGTGCAGCAGCTCTACCGCGAGCGGTATCCGTATTTGACGGATTTTTACAAGGGGTAGGAAAACCTATAAGGTTTCAAAAGTGCGGCTGTTGTAGAGACAAGGCATGCCTTGTCTCTACGGAACGACCTGAATAACCCGAACAATCCAAACCTGCTCTCCATTCAATTCTTAGCTTTGCCTTCTTATGGATTTAGCCCAGTTGTCGGCCCGCATCGAGCGGGAATCTGCTTTTGTGGACACGCTTACTTCCACGCTGGCCACCACTATTGTAGGTCAGCATCATCTGGTGGAACGCTTGCTGATCGGGCTGCTTGCCGGCGGGCACGTGCTGCTGGAAGGCGTTCCCGGACTGGCCAAAACGCTGGTCGTAAAAAGCCTGGCTTCGGCGATTGACGCCCGCTTTTCGCGTATCCAGTTTACGCCCGACCTCTTGCCCGCCGACGTGTTGGGAACCACGGTGTACAACCCACAGGAGCATAGTTTTTCGGTGCGCCAAGGTCCTATTTTCGCCAACCTGGTACTGGCCGATGAGA
>JAEWBT010000063.1 GCA_023391015.1 Bacteroidota bacterium | reverse complement strand
GTATAGCCGCGTGAGCATGGGTGAAGATTACACCACACAGATTTTCTGGGATTTGGAGACCAATGCGGTGGTTAAAAGCAGTTCTAACGAAGTATGGGATTTAAGCTTTGATGCCGCTACCGACGGTTACCGGATCTGCATGAATGGCGGCAAAGGCATTAACCTGTACAATATGCACACAGCGGATTTTGGGGCCGTTACCAACTTGCCATCTGGCTTTAAAGAAACCAGTTGGGGCTACGATGATCCTAAAGGGCAGCCTTCCGGAAATTACGTTGGCAACTGGTGGAACGATGAGGCGCAAACTTCCACAAGCGACGTTTTTATTGCCAAAGTAGGCGATTTTGAGTACTATAAATTCCAGCCGCTGACGGTTTCGGATGCCGCTTATACGTTTAAAGTCGCCCGTCTGGACCAAACTGCCGGAACCGTCGTGACCCTGCCCAAAGAGTCTGGTTTCAACAAGGTTTACTACTCGTTCACTCAGGGGCTGCTCGCGCAGTTAGATCCGCCGCAGGCCGCCTGGGATCTTGTCTTCACCCGCTACCGCTACATCTATCGCGATTATCTCGGGCCCGGACTGGATTTTCCTTACATGATTTCCGGGGTGCTACTCAATCCTTATAAGGTAAACGCCGGTGCTGACTCTAATGTTGCATTTTCGGAAATGACCCTGGAGCGTGCCAAAGTGGCGACATTCACAAACTACACCGACGTCATTGGGGGCTTCAGCTGGAAAACCTACGACTTTGACAAAGGCCGTTATAACATCAACCCGCGCATTGTGTATTACATCCGCAACCGTAACGGACAGCTTTATAAAATGCATTTTCTGGACTTTTACCTGAACGGTGTAAAAGGCAATCCCAGTTTTGAGACGGAGCGGTTAGAATAAAGGACTTAGATCGACAAGACAGCGAAAACCCTTTTCCTTTGGTTTTCAGTTACAAAAACTTTTCCGGAAATTTCCGGAAAAGGATGTACCAACCTGTGAAAAATAAAGTATCTTACAGTTATGAGAATAATTGTATTCTGCTGTATTTTTCTATTGGGAATTCCAGCTGCGGGCGCAAAGAATGGTGTTTTCAACAACTTTGCCGAAGCGCTGCAATCGCCCCTTCAGGTACGAACGTTGCGTGTGCCGCTGCAAAGACTGGATTCGCTACCAGACATTTTTGACCGGTTTCCCAATCTGGAAGAACTCAACGCTTCCAACAACCGCCTTATGTCGCTGCCGCCCTCGCTGTGGACGTGTGCAAAACTCAAGAGACTTAATCTTCAACAAAACAATCTGGAAAGAATCCCGGAAGGCATTGGCAGTCTTTCGCAGTTGCAATACCTATCGCTGTCCCGCAACCGGCTGACGGCGTTGCCAGACGCGATTACGCAGCTCACCAACTTAAAGGAGCTTTATATTTCTCAAAACAATATCGAAGCGCTCCCGGAGGCTATCGGCAACCTGAAAAGTCTGTTGCTGCTACTGGTAAATTCCAATCAGTTGCGCGCGCTTCCGGAATCTTTTGTCAGGCTGCCCAAATTGCAGGTGGCCGACCTTTCCCGCAACCAGCTGCAAAGCTTGCCGAAGGATTGGAGCGGCCTGAAAAACCTGGAAATGCTATACCTAGGTTACAACAGTATCAGTGAGTTGCCGTGGTCGTTTGGCGAATTGCAACGTTTGCAGGAACTGGATGTGGTGCGCTCCGGAATTCTGCGCATGCCCAATTCCCTGGCTGATATTCAGCGGTTAGAGCGCGTTTACATCGATGATCGCACGATGCCGTTTTTTCAAAACCCACGCTTCGAAAAACGCCAGCAAATCCTGATTGGCAACAGTTCTATGCAGCCACGGCAATACGGAAATTAGTGCTGCGCACGTTGGACACCTTTGGTGTTAGACACTAAAGCAGTTGGAGCCTTCGGTTTCAAAAGACGTTATGCCGGATGTCTTCCGGATTTCCTTTGAAGCCGAAGGCTCCAACGGCGCAGCCGTCCAACAGCGAAGCTCCAACTTTATCCAACTTGTAGTTCATCCAGCACCCCGTGCACAAAATCGCCCAGTTCTTTCACGTAGGCCGGTGAAAAGTCAAAGCGGATGCCGGCGGTGCGGTAGAGTTCCGGAAGCGTTTGAGTATAGCCAAGTGAAAGGGCTTTTTGATAGCGATCCAGCGTACCTTCTTTGTCGCCGCGGTACTGCCGCCACATCGCAATCGCGCCGAGCTGGGCAATGCCGTATTCAATATAATAGAACGGCACTTCAAAAAGGTGCAATTGCTTTTGCCAAAAGGATTTCCGGTATTCTTCAAAACCGGTCCAGTCGGTGACGCCGGTGGAAAATTCATTCAGGATAGAAAGCCACTCGTCTTCCCGCTCCGCCACGCTGTGACCGGGATGCGTATAGAGCCAGTGTTGGAATTTATCAATCGTGGCAATCCACGGCAACACCGAAATCACGCGCTCCAGCTCTTCCAGCTTCGCCCGTTTCAGATCGTTGGCGTTGGTAAAAAACGTATCCCAGTGCTCCATGCTGAAGAGCTCCATGCTCATGCTCGCCAGCTCGGCAATCTCCATCGGGTATTCTTTAAAAGCCGACAGTTTCAGCGGGTGCGACAGGAAGGAATGCACCGCGTGACCGCCTTCGTGCATCATCGTAATCACGTCGCCAATGGTTCCGGCAGCGTTCATAAAAATAAACGGCACGCCCGTTTCCGGTAGCGGACAGTTGTAACCGCCCGGCGCTTTCCCGATACGCGATTCCAGGTCCAGCCGCTCCATGCCTTGCATCGTACGCAGGCAGTTGGCGTAGTAGGGCCGCAGCTTTTCAAACGTGGCAATGGCTTTGTCAGTCAGTTCGGCACCGGTTTCAAACGGTTTCAACGGCTCGGTGCCTTCCGGCTCGGCGTCGCCGTCCCACGGGCGCATGACGGCCAGACCCAGGCGCTTTTGGCGGGCTTCCACCAGCATTTTGTGCAAGGGCAGAATGTGCTCGCGCACCGCTTCGTGGAACCGGAACGTGTCTTCCGGCGTGTAATCAAACCGGCCCAGTTCCCGGAATTTGTAGTCGCGATAGTTGTCAAAACCGGCGTTTTCGGCCACCTTTTGCCGCAGGGCCAAGAGCTTGTCAAAAAGCTCGTTTAGTTGGTCTTTAGCTTCCAACCGGCGGGCAGCAATTTTCCGGAAAACGTCTTCCCGCAGGGCGCGGTCGGGTTGCTGCAAAAAGCGCGCGGCCTGTTGCAGGGTGTATTCCTTCCCGCCTACCTCAATGGTCATGGCCCCGGAAATTTGCCCAAATTGCTGCGCCAGAACGCCGATCTCGGCTTGCAGCGCCACGTTTTCCTCGCGATAGAGTTGCAAGGCATTTTCCACACTGCGCAGGTACGGACCGTATTGCGCCGGATCCAGGTTGTTGACAAACGGCGACGCCATCAGCTTTTGCTGCAGCCGGAACAAAATGGGTTTGAGTTGCGGCTCAATCTCCAACACGAAATACGTAAAAGCGTCTTCGTAGGCTTTGTTGGTCGTGTCGGTCGTCATGCGGATTTGCCGCCAGGCGGCGTCTTCGCCCACCACGGCTTCCAGTTCGCTCAGTTGGGTCAGCCACGCTTCCAGGTCTTCGGTGGAGTGGATGTCCGCGTTTTCTAATTGCTCAAAATAAGGCAGTAATGTGTTCCAGTCGGTAACGGTAAAATCGGCGGGCAAAAACTGGCGTTTAGTTTCAAAAGCAGCAGTCGAAAGTTCAGGCGTCATTATAAAAGTGAATTGTTTTAAGAGAGAACAGTTTGGGGAAGGCCAAAGTTGGCTTTCACGGGTTTTAATAAAAAGACGCCAGCAGCTTTAGAGCGCATTTTTCCGGAAAAAGCAACTTTGGGGCTGTTTTAGAAGAAAACAGACTGCCCTTGTAAATATGAGTACACTTAATTCTTATCTTGCTGAACGTCAGATCGTTATCTCGATTCATGAAATATTAACCATTCGGACTTTCTTATTTGGCTGGCAAACCCATCCCATTTTCGTATCTTTGCCCTGTTGTGAATTTAATGGGTTAGTAAGTGCACGCCGCCGGAATTTTCCGGCGGCGTTTTTTGTTTGGAACGGCTTCTAAAGCCTCTTGAAACCGGTTTAAAAGCGCCTGATTTCCGGAAATTTCCGGAGCGCTGTAGGTATCTTACAGTTGTTTTGTCACCCTGCCTTGGGTAGGGTCTGAGAACAACACTGTACGTCGCATGTTTCCCGTTCCGGAACGAAACAACCCTGTTGCCGGTATTTTGAACGGCTCCAAACACGCTATTTCCGGAAATTTCCCGGGCCTGCTATTCCCTGTATCCAACCGTCTGATTTTACCCAACGAAAAAGGCCTTTTATTTGTTATTCCCGACAAGGCTAAAGCCCTTGCATCCCCTAAAAATGGCCAAAGTAAAAACCAGTTTCTTCTGTCAGAGTTGTGGCTACGAAAGCCCCAAGTGGACCGGCAAATGCCCATCGTGCAACGCCTGGAACACGATGGTGGAAGAAATTAAAGAGCGCGATACCAAAGCCCGCCCCGACGCCACCGTTTGGGATGGCGACACAAAACAATTGCGCCGCGCCCGTAAAATTGACGACCTGGAAATCACCGAAGAAACGCGGCTGCCCCTGCCGGATTCCGAACTAAACCGCGTGCTCGGCGGCGGACTCGTTCCCGGCTCCGTCATCCTTGCGGGCGGCGAACCGGGCATCGGAAAAAGCACCCTCTTTTTGCAGTGCGCCTTGCAGTGGAAAGGCGGCACGACGCTTTATGTTTCCGGCGAAGAAAGCGCGTCGCAAATCAAGATGCGGGCCGAGCGCGTGGGCGTGAAAAACCCGCAGCTCTATCTTCTAACGGCTACCAACACCGACACCATTTTTGAGGAAGTCAAGAAAACGCGGCCCTCGCTGGTGATTATTGATTCCATTCAAACGCTGGAATCGCCCTATGTGGAAAGCGCGGCGGGCAGTGTGAGCCAGGTGCGCGAATGCACCGCCGAGATTATCCGTTTTGCCAAAACCGCCGCCGTGCCGGTGATTATCATCGGCCATATCACCAAGGAAGGGTCTATTGCCGGGCCGAAAGTGCTGGAACACATGGTGGACACGGTGTTGCAGTTTGAGGGCGACCGCCACTACGCCTACCGCATCCTGCGCACCTTGAAAAACCGTTTTGGCTCTACCAACGAAATGGGCATTTATGAGATGGCCGCCCAGGGGATGCGTCCCGTAACCAACCCGTCGGAGATTTTGCTGTCGCAGCATGAGGAAGAGCTGAGCGGCATTTCCATTGGTGCTGTGTTGGAAGGCGCGCGGCCTTTGTTGATCGAAACGCAGGCGCTGGTAAGTCCGGCGGTATATGGCACGCCGCAGCGCACGGTGAGTGGCTATGATTTGCGCCGGTTGCAACTGCTGCTGGCCGTGCTGGAAAAGCGCGGCGGCTTTCCTTTTGGGTCGAAAGACGTGTTTGTAAATATTGCCGGCGGATTGAAGGTGGAAGACACTTCCATTGACCTCGCCCTGTGTTGCGCCTTGCTTTCCAGCCACGAAGACCGGCCTCTGCCGAAGAACGTTTGCCTGGTGGGTGAAGTAGGCCTTTCGGGAGAAATCCGGGCGGTAAACCGCATTGAACAACGCGTGGCCGAGGCTGACAAGCTTGGGATGGAAATGATTATCATCCCCAAAGCCAATGCCAAAGGGTTGCACCAGCGCGATTTTAATGTGAAGATCAAGCTGGCGAATAAAGTGGAAGACGTGTACCGGATGCTGTTTAGTTAGAAACCTGGTAGGTTTTTCCGGAATATGCGTGAGGGATAGACCCTTCGACAAGCTCAGGGTGACATTCGACAAGCTCGGGATGACAAGGGCCGAAAAGCAGGTGACGAGCCGAAAGTCCCGACGTAAGGAAGGGGCAGGCCCAAATCTTCTTTATTTTCCGGAAATTTCCGGGAATGTTCTTCTTTCAGAAAAGAAAAAAAGCCCGCATTCCAGATGAATGCGGGCCTTTTTTGAAAGGTAAAAATCTTATTGGCGGGTAAAGCGGCGGGTGGCCACAGTCTTGCCTTGGCCGTCATACATCCGCAGGAAGTAAACGCCGGAAGGCACTTCAGTCAGCGGAATATTAGCACTACTGCCAACTACACGATACATACTGATGGGCTGGCCCAGCAGGTTGTAAACGCCAATGGTTTTGATATTTTCTGCGCCGTCGAAGCGAACATTAATATCTGCCCGTGCCGGGTTTGGATAGACCTTGATATTGTCCTCATTGCGCACGGTAGTCATGACACCCAGCGGAGTTTTAGTCGCAATAAGGGTTATAGTGCGGGAACTACCGTTGGCTGCGGTATCTTTCACCGCCACTTGTACCCAAGCGGTGGAATTCATGGGTGCATTGTCTGCATTGAAAATCGCGTGAAAATCTTCCGGCGCAGTGCCATAGACAACCGTGTAACGGATGCCATTTAGAACATCATTGGTAGGCCGGCAGGCTTCGTTGTCACACAATCCGCCAAAACCCCAAGTACCGTTCGTAAGGTTTTGAGAATAATTAGTAACATTCCAGCGAAGCGATACCGTTCCGGTTGCGGCGCGCAGCATGTTGAAAACAAGGATATCACCGCTGGTGCCACCCGTTTGCGACGAGTCACCGCGGCTGCTGTTATCGGAGAAGAAAGTCTGCGCCTGAACGCTCGCAAAGGAGAGAATCGTCAGCAGAAAGAGAAAAAGTTTTTTCATAAAAAATCTTTGGGTTCAAAATTAAGAGTCTTATGGCTGAATTCCAACTTATAAACCGAATGGTATCCTGTTAAATTTGTACCACCGCCGTTTGTGGCATACTTTTCATCCAACCAAAAGCGTTTTTTGGGGTTCCTTTAGCAAATGAAATTTTCTTTCAAATCCGTTTCCCGTCGCAGTCGCGGGTTTATTGCCGGAGTCGGCTGTGCTGCTGTTTTCGGACTTTTCGTGCAAGGCAAAGACGCCGATACGATGTTTGAAATCTCTAAGAATCTCGATATTTTTACGTCGCTTTTCCGGGAACTCAATGGCTATTATGTGGATCCCATCGAGCCAGGGCGGCTGGTGAAAACCGGCGTGGATGCCATGTTGGCCGAACTGGACCCTTATACCAACTACATTACCGAGTCGGATATTGAAGACTATGAGTTTCAGACGACCGGAAAATATGGCGGGATTGGCACCAGCCTGCAAAAGCGCAGCGACGATATCGTGATTGGCGAGATTTATGAAAACACACCTGCCATGCGCGCTGGGTTGCACCCCGGCGATATTGTGCTATCGGTGGATAATAAAGATGTCCGCGACAAGTCTGTGGAAGATATTTCCCAACTCCTAAAAGGTGCTGCCGGAACGCCGGTGGCCATTAAAGTAAAAGATGCGTTTACCAACGCCGAAACGGTGAAAATGGTAACCCGCGAACAAATTTCGCTGAGCAGTGTGCCGTATGCCGGCCTTGGCGGCCCCAATAAAAACATGGCCTATGTCCGGCTGACGCAGTTTACGCCCGACTGTGCGCGGCAGGTGCGTCACGCGCTGGATTCGCTCAAAGGGCAAACACCTCTGAAAGGCGTCGTGCTGGACCTGCGTGGCAATCCCGGCGGCCTTTTGGACGAAGCCGTGAACCTGTGCAACCTGTTTGTAGACCGCGGGCAGTTGGTGGTGAGCACCAAAGGCAAAATGGAGGAATGGGATAAGGAGTTTAAAACCACGGGCGCGGCCTGGAATACCGAAATTCCGGTGGCGGTTTTGATTAACGGTTCTTCGGCTTCGGCCTCTGAGATCGTGGCTGGTACGTTGCAGGACCTGGACCGCGGCATCGTAATAGGCGAAAAATCGTACGGCAAAGGCCTCGTGCAAACCACGCGCCGCTTGGGTTATAATTCGCAATTAAAACTAACTACTGCCCGGTATTACACACCTTCGGGCCGGTGTATTCAGCAGCTCGATTATGCCCACCGCAGCGCCGAAGGCAAGGTGAGCAACATTCCGGATTCGCTGCGCAAAACTTATAAAACCACAACCGGTCGTCTCGTAAAAAGCGGTGGTGGTGTGATGCCTGATATCAAGGTGAAAGACAGCATTCCGTCGCGCCTGATTGTTGCGCTGTATGCCAAAGGCTATGTTTTTGACTGGGCCACCCAATACAATAAAGACCACAAAACCATTGCGGCTCCCGGACAGTTTGCCATCAGCGATGCCGACTTTGAGGCCTTTGCCAACTATCTAGATAAAAAAGATTTCCGGTATCGCACCAGCGCCGACGAACTGTTTGATTCGCTGAAAGCGGTGGCTACGCGCGAAGGCACTTACACCGCCGCCAAAGGCGAATTTACCGCGTTGGGCACAAAGCTTGCCCACGACAAGCGCGCCGACCTGAACCGCCAGAAAACCGAAATCAAGCGTTTGTTGGAAAGCGAAGTTGCCAGCCGGTATTACTACCAGAAAGGCCGCATTCTGCAAGGGCTGCGCAACGATGCCGACTACGAAAAAGCCCTGACCTTGCTGGAACAACCAGCGGAATACCGGAAAATCCTGGGGCGCTAGCTAAAGTTGTTGGAGGCGTTGGCTTTAGTTTCCGGAAATGCCTACCCGATTTCCGGCAATAAATTTTTTAGACCTTGGTTTCTGGTACTTGATTTTTGATTTCTGCACTCTGAATTCCAGAACTTGGTCTTTGATTTCTGGAATTTGAATGATTGCTAAGAGCGGAAAACATTTCCCAGCCGGTTTGGTTATAATTTTGTATCTTTAAAGGGAATCAGGAAAAAACACTTATGAGCGCAACCAACGAAGCTTTTGAGGCCAAAATCGCGTCCGACTCTTTCATTGAGCCGCGCGATGAAATGCCGGATGCGTACCGGAAAACCTTGCTCCGCCAGATTTCGCAACACGCACATTCCGAGTATGTAGGAATGCTGCCGGAGGGCAATTGGATTACCCGCGCCCCATCGCTGAAGCGCAAAGCCGTTTTGCTGGCCAAAGTGCAGGACGAAGCCGGCCACGGACTGTATCTCTACTCCGCTGCCGAAACCCTCGGCATGTCGCGCGATCAGATGCTGGAACAGCTTCACAACGGCACGGCGAAATACTCTTCTATTTTTAACTACCCCACCACCACCTGGGCCGATATGGGTGCTATTGGCTGGCTGGTAGATGGCGCTGCCATTATGAACCAGGTGCCGCTGTGCCGCACCAGCTACGGGCCGTATGCCCGCGCGATGATTCGTGTTTGCAAAGAAGAATCTTTCCACCAACGGCAAGGCTTTGAGGCCATCATGCGACTGGCGCAGGGCACCCAAGTACAGAAAAAAATGGCCCAGGACGCGCTCAACCGCTGGTGGTGGCCCAGCCTGATGATGTTTGGTCCACCAGATGATAATTCGCCCAACACCGAGCAAAGTATGCGTTGGAAAATCAAGCGGTTTACCAATGATGAGCTGCGCCAGAAATTTGTGGACGTAACCGTTGAGCAGGCCAGATTCCTCGGACTCACCGTTCCCGACCCCGCCCTGAAATGGAATGAAGAACGTGGCCACTATGACTACGGTGCGATTGACTGGACGGAATTTTGGAACGTGGTGAAAGGCAATGGCCCTTGCAACCGTGAGCGCTTGGATATGCGCCGGAAAGCCTGGGAAGAGGGTGCCTGGGTGCGCGAAGCAGCCTTGGCCCATTCGCAGAAACGTGCGGCCCGCAAAGCAGCTGAAGCATCCCAATCGGTTGCGGCTTAAAGAAAAAATGTTTTTGATAGAAAAAGGAACGGCAACCAAGCCGTTCCTTTTTTGTTTTTTGATAATTATCAAAGAAAAATGGCAGTGCAGTTTTGATGGACCTCTTGGCAGTTGGAAGACATGTATTAAAGCGTTGTAGAAAGGGAAATTTCCGGAAAATAACATTCGTTTCCGGAAGCTTTTTCCGCGCAGCGAATTAAACAAGGAAAGGAGTTAGAGAAATAGTTGGCTGGAAATAGAAACAATTTTTATTTTTGGAATCTCTAAGATTCACAACACTGTTTTTCCAAACCATATGGCTCCTTTTCGCAAGACCCTGCTCCTGCTCGCTGCTTTATTTGTTTATGTTAAAAGCGATGCACAACGCTTCACCCGGGTAGATTCCTTTCGTGTGGGTGCCTACGGGGCCGCCGCCTGGGGCGACTATGACGGCGATGGCCGGGCAGATCTCGCCTACGGTGCCCAAACCATGCAAGCCGGTCAGCCGGATTTTCTCACCATTTATCACAATACGCCAAACGGGCTGGTTGCCTTGCCGCTGGCCTTGCCCTATATGCCCCTGCCGCAACTGTGTTGGGCCGACTTAGACAATAACGGGACGGACGAGCTGGTCGTGTCGGGCTTGGATTCCAATGGGTCTGCAACCAGGGTGTATCAATACAACGGCAGCACACTGGTGCCCCTTCCCGGCGTAAACCTACCCGGCTATCAAAGCGGCTACACTGCTGCTGCCGACTACAACGGCGACGGCTGGATAGACCTCGCCATGACTGGCTACGACAGCAACCTTCAGCTTACCGGTACCATCCTGAAGGGCGGACCGGGACTTACATTTACGCCCGTCGCTTCCATCATGGGAGCTGTAAGTGGCGAAATCAAATGGGGCGATTATGATGGCGACGGCAAGCTGGATTTGCTGATGAACGGCTATGCGCTCAACACCCATTCCTCGCGGGTCTGGATCTATAAAAACATGGGTACCGACAGCTTTCAGCTGCAACCTAATAACTTTCCCGGTATGGCCGGAACAGTGGATTGGCTGGATTACGACGGCGACGGCAAGCTGGACATTCTCGCAACGGGTGTGGACACGAGCAGCGTTCGCAATCGTACCGACCTCTACCACAACAACGGCAACGGAACTTTTAGCGCTGTAATCACCAACCTGCCGGAATTTGGCGAACCTTCCGCCGTGGCTGTGGGCGATTTCAACCGCGATGGCAAGCCCGACCTGGCGCTGGCCGGCGGCAATCCGGTGAATTTCGATTTTGCGATGCTGGCCTACGGAACCGGAACGGGCCAGTTTGTATTGGATTCCCTATACCCGGCAGATGTTACCAACTGCATTGCCGAAACTGCCGATTTTGATGGCGACGGCTATCCGGATTTATTGTTGTCGGGCAACCTGCTCCGCAACCAAGGGGCGGCAGCGGCGGTTATCAATTTTCCGGAAACAGACAATGCGCTGCGGCTGTATCCCAATCCGGTAGGCGAAACACCACTTCAACTGGAATGGCAGGCTGCTGTTTCCGGACCGGAAACCCTCACGATTTGCAACGCAGCCGGCGTGGTGGTGCGCCGCGAAAAGATATTTCAACAAAAAGGAAAAAATCGTTGGGAAACGTCGGCTAAAGGCCTACCTGCCGGCGTTTATCTGGTGCAAATCGGAGCAAGCGAGGCGGTACAGTTTGTGAAGCACTAGACTTCACTATTAAGGTTGTTAGATTGGGTAGCACTTTCCAGAAATAAAGCCTTTTTTCCGGAATTTTTCTACCCGACCTTTACGCCTATGTACACGCCGGAAGCCGAAAAAACCCTTTTTAACGACGCCAAAGCGTTTTTGAGTGGAGGTGCAGATGCCCTGCCGCCCGACGAAGCCATCTCGCGACTGATTTCCATTTTGCGCCACGCCGAGTGGAAATATTATGTGGAAAACACTCCGCAACTGGCCGATTTTGAGTATGATACCCTCTATAAAAAATTGGAAGCGCTGGAGCGGGAGTTTCCGGATTTACAACAGCCGGATTCGCCTACCCAACGCATTGCCCAGGCCCTGAGTGAGCGCTTTCCACAAGTCGCCCATCTGGTGCCGATGCTGTCGCTGGACAATACCTACAATGCGCAGGACCTCCACGACTGGGACCGGCGTGTGCAGGCGGGTGCAAAGGGTGAAAAAGTACAGTATTGCGTGGAGCCGAAATATGACGGCGCGAGTATTTCCCTGATTTATGAGAATGGGAAACTGGTGCGCGGTGCCACCCGCGGCGATGGTGTGGTGGGCGAAGATATTTCGTTAAACGTCCGGCAGATTCGCACCCTGCCCCTGGCCGCTGATTTGGAAAGCATCCAAACACTGGAAATCCGGGGCGAGGTGGTGATTCACAAAGCCCTTTTTGCCGAATACAACCAACAACGCGCCGAAGCGGGTCTGTCGCTCTTGGCCAACCCGCGCAACGCCGCTTCGGGAACGCTGCGCATGCTGGACCCCGCCGAGGTGCGCAACCGCAAGCTCACCGCCGTGCTCTACCACGTGAGCGAGGCCACCGCGGTTTCCGGAAAATCCCTGCCTGAAGCCTTTGATACCCACTACGATACACTCCAATGGCTCTACCGCCACGGCTTCCCGACGCCGGTGAAAGAGCTGCATCTTTTTGACACCATTGAAGAAGTGATTGCCTACCTCGCCGATTTTGAAGCCCGGCGGGATAGTCTGCCGTTTGAGATTGACGGCGCGGTGGTGAAGGTGAACAGCCTCGCGCTGCAGGACCAGCTGGGCATGACCAGCCACCACCCGCGCTGGGCCGTGGCCTACAAGTTCGCCGCCCGGCAAGCCACAACGGTGCTCCGGCGCGTGGAGTTTAACGTGAACCGGACCGGCTCGGTAACGCCTGTAGCCAAAACCGACCCGGTGGCAATTGGCGGCGTAATGGTCTCTTCAGCAACGCTTTTCAACGAAGATTTTATCCGCGAAAAAGACCTTATGCTGGGCGATACGGTGTTGATTGAACGCGCCGGCGACGTGATTCCTTACCTCGTAAAATCGCTTCCGGAACTGCGCGATGGAACCCAGGAACCCATTATCTATCCAAGCCACTGTCCGGCCTGTGGCAGCGAATTGGAGAAACTGCCCGATGACCCCATTTGGCGCTGCATCAATGCGGCGTGTCCGGCGCAGGCGGTGGAGCGCATCATCCACTATTGCTCTAAAGACGCGATGGACATTCGCGGGCTGGGCGAGGCGGTGATCCGGAAGTTTTTTGACCTGGGCATCCTCAAGAGTCTGCCGATGCTGTACACCCTGAATTGGGAGGAGATTCAGGGTATGGAAGGCTTCGGGGCGAAGAAAGTGGAAAACCTGAAAGCCGCTATCGAAGCGTCTAAGAAGCAGCCCCTGAGCCGGTTTTTATTTGGATTGGGCATTCCGCAGGTGGGCGAAGGCATGGGCAAAACGCTGGCCGGTGCAGTGGAGAATATCCAGGAACTCTACGGTTTTTCGGAAGAGCAGCTGATGACGCTCAAAGATGTGGGGCCGAAGGTGGCCGCATCTATCCGGCATTTTTTTGAGAAAGAAGAAAACCGCGAGCTGATTGCGCGTTTGCAGGCGCTTGGGGTGGAAATGCGCAACGCCCACAAAGCCAAACCCGTTGGCGGCGCGTTTTCCGGAAAAACGTTTCTTTTTACCGGCACGCTTTCGCAGATGAAGCGCAGCGAGGGCGAGGCGATGGTGGAAGCGCGGGGTGGCACGTTGCTCAGCGGCGTTTCGGCAAAGCTGAATTACCTCGTTGTAGGCGCGGATGCGGGCAGCAAACTGGAAAAAGCCAAGAAGCTCGGCAGCGTCGCGATTGTAAGCGAGCCGGAGTTTTTGGAGCTGATGGCGGAGGCACCGGAAGTAGAAATTCCGGAAAATGGAGGTGGGGATGGAAGCATTTCTGGAAAGGGGGACGGGCAGGGAAGCTTGTTTTAAGCCAAATCAGTATATTTGATATTTGCAACGACCCAACAGCAAGGGCACACTTTAGCATGACAGCGAAAGTTATCAAACAGAAAATAAAAAGCGCAGTTACCGGAAATAACCCGACGGCTGAGGTGATTTTGTTTGGTTCCCAAGCACGGGGCAATGCTTTGCCGGAATCCGACTGGGATGTACTGGTCTTGTTGGACCAACCCCAAGTGACTTTTCAAGACGAACAAGCCATCCGGCATCGGCTCTATGACGTTGAGCTTCAGATGGAAACCTCCATTTCGGTTTTTGTGTATTCACGGGCCGATTGGAATACCCGCCACCGGGCCATGCCTTTATTTAAAAGCATTCAAAGCGAGGGCATTGCTTTATGAGTGAATCAGAACTTGACCCGGTTGCCTATTACGTTGGCCAGGCAGATATGGCTTTAAGTGATGCCATTTATCTGATCGCAGGCGAGCGCTGGAACAGTGCTATGAACCGGCTTTATTACAGCTGTTTTTACCTGGTCTCAGCCTTGCTGCTCAGCAAAAATGTGGAAGCCAAAACGCACAAAGGGATTAAAGATCAATTCAACCTTTTATTCGTCAAACCCGGACTGATAGCTGTAGAACAAGGCAGGCTTTTTACCGATTTATTTAATTACAGGCAAAAAGGCGATTACGGTGATTTCTACAACTTTGAGGGGAGCGCAGTGAAAAGTCTGATCAGTCCGGTAGAGCATTTTTTTCGGGAATTGAAAGCGCTAATAGCCAAATAGAATTCCGGAAACAAAGCACCTTTTATCCCTATCTATGGGCGCTGTCGCCACCTTAAAATTTATCCTGTCTCACCCGCTGAATCAAGGTGCCAAAATCAGCGCCTTTTTCCGGTTTGTGAAATGGCAAATCCACTCTCGGCTAAATGGCAGACCCGTTATCCATCCTTTCACCGAAAAATCCAGGCTGGTGCTCCGGAAAGGGCTGACCGGCGCAACGGGAAACCTGTATTGCGGCCTGCATGAATACGCCGACATGGCGTTTTTGCTACACTTCCTTCGAAGGGAGGATTTTTTTGCCGACATCGGCGCGAACGTAGGCAGCTACACGGTTTTGGCGAGTGCGCATGTGGGCGCTCAGACTTTTGCATTTGAGCCGGTTCCGGCGGCCTTCGCCTATCTGGAAGAAAACATTTCCCTCAACCAAATTTGGGGAAAAGTAACAGTTTTCAACAGTGCTCTGGGGGCACAAAAAGGCAGCATTTGTTTTACGCACTTGCTGGATTCTGAAAATCGTGTGGCTCTGCCAGACGAGGCAGATACGATCGCCGTTTCGGTGGATACTTTAGACGCTGTTTTGCCCAATGGAAAAATTCCTATCCTGCTGAAAATAGACGTGGAAGGCTACGAAACAGAAGTTTTGAAAGGAGCCGAAAAAACGCTTTCAAATCCAGCTCTGAAAGCGATTATTATAGAGATTAACGGTTCCGGAAAAAAATATGGCTGTGAAGAAAGGGAAATTCACCAAAAGCTGCTTCAGAAGGGTTTCCTACCCTACCAGTATATTCCGGAAAAAAGAAGCCTGATGGCTATGGAAAGTTTTGGTCCTTTCAATACGCTTTACGTCCGGGATGTGACCTTCATAAAAAACCGGCTTTTGACTGCCGAAACAATCAAAATTCTTGGCCGTGCACTGTAAGAATAGGGTATCAAAAGACCTTTGCTTCTTTAAAAAAGGAATCTTTTTCCGGAAATAACCATGTCGTTTTTCAAAGAATATATTACTTCCATAACGCCCTTTTCCGAGGAAAGCTGGTGCCTGCTTTGTAGTTGCCTTACGAAAGAATGTTTTTCCCGAAAGGAAAGCATTTTGAAAGAAGGACAGGTGTGCAAGGCCGTGTATTTTGTGGTGTCTGGTTTGTGTAAAGCGTCTTACAACGCCGAAGGAAAGGAAATTAATACCGCTTTTTATCCGGAAAAACATTTCTTCACCAATATTCAAAGCATCCGCCAAGGCGTAGGTTCCGCCTACGATTTAAAAGCCTGCGAGCCCAGTACCGTACTACGCATTGACCGTGCCCGGTTGCTGGAGGCGTACCGGCTTTCGCATGAAATAGAAGCTTTGGGCCGGAAAGTTCTGGAACAAATCAGCGCCCACAGCGAGGAAGAGGTCAACACGTTTCGCCTCCTGACGCCCCGGCAGCGCTACGAAAACCTGCTGGCCCGGCAGCCCCACTTGTGTCAGCGCCTTTCGCAAACCGAGCTGGCTTCTTACCTGGGTACCAGCCGGGAATCCATCAGCCGTTTCCGCGCCCGGAAATGATTTTGTGACTTTTGGCACAGGTGTGAAACAGTCCGCGTTTTCAATTTCGCTTTTCCGGAAAATCCCGGAAATTTTTGAAAAAATGAACCATGCTACCCTCGCCCAGCGCTTTATTGCCGAAATCTGGAATGACGGCCTTTTTGAAAAGCTGCCTCGTTTTCTGCACCCCGATTTTGCAGATCATTCCCTGCCGCCCGCACTTTCGCCCGACGCCGCCGGCCTCCGGAAATGGATTGAAAACACAAGCGCTTCTTTTGTGCATCAAACCTTTATCGAAGCACAGGTAACCGAAGGCGCTCATAGCATGTTGCAAATCCGGATGGAGCTGGAACACACCGGCCCCTGGCGTGACATCGGGCCTACCGGCATTCAAGTGATGACCCGCGGCTTTCGTCATTTTACTTTTAAAGACGGAAAAATCATTGCTCATCAGGCCGTTATCGACGGGCAAACCATTGAAAATGCGCTGCGACAGGCAACGCATGGATGCAGCGTTCAGAAATAGTTTTGCCCTTGTCTAAAGGCTGTTTGGAGCAAAGGTTTGGGAAATTTCCGGAAATTATATGGGTGGAACCGTTTGCCTGCCTTCCACCTGACCGATCCCGGCAGACCGGAACTCCGGTAAAAACGCTTCGCAGCGTGGTGCCGTATATTTGCAACCGCTAAAATGGAATAGGTCCCCCAAAGATGTAGCAGATTCTTTCTTTCCGATGCCTTCACGCGACAGCCCCGCCGGGTTGCCGTATGGTTTCCCTTTTCAAAGAAAGAAACAATGCTTACGATCCAACATCTTTCCTATATCCATCCGGATAAAGAGGCTCTTTTCAGCGACCTCAACCTGACCGTCGGCAAGCACGATAAAATCGCCCTTATCGGCAACAACGGTTCCGGAAAATCTACCTTTCTACGGATTCTTGCGCAAGAATTGCACCCCTCGGGCGGACAGATCTGCCGGGCGGCAACGCCTTATTTTATCCCGCAAATCTTTGGTCAGTTCAACCACCTGACGGTGGCGCAGGCCCTGCGGGTAGCAGACAAGCTTTGTGCTTTAAGAGCCATCCTGAACGGCGAAACAAGCGAAGCGAATTTCGCGGCCCTGCAAGACGACTGGACGATTGAAGAGCGCTGCCACGAAGCTTTGCAAGGCTGGGGTCTGGCGGGGCTGGACCTGTCGCAGCCGATGGAAACGCTTAGCGGGGGCCAGAAAACAAAGGTTTTTCTGGCCGGAATTGCCATTCATCAGGCAGCTTTGGTGTTGCTGGACGAGCCCAGTAACCACCTGGATCTGGCGGGCCGGCAGCTTTTGTATGACTTTGTGCAATCCACCAAAAGCGCGCTGCTGGTGGTGAGTCACGACCGGAGACTGCTGAACCTGTTGCCTACAGTTTGCGAACTGGGTAAAGACGGACTTCAGATGTACGGCGGCAATTATGATTTTTATCGCGCTCAGAAACAGATAGAAGAGCAGGCGCGGGCAGGGGGCGTTCAGAGCGCAGAAAAAGCCCTGAAAAAGGCGCGGCAAAAAGAGCGGGAAACCACCGAACGGCAGCAAAAGCTGGACAGCCGTGGGAAAGGCAAACAAGAAAAAGCCGGTGTGGCGCGCATCATGATGAACACGCTGCGCAACAGTGCCGAAAAGAGTACGGCAAAACTCAAAAGCGTGCATACCGAAAAAATTGGTGCCTTGCAGCAACAGCTTCAGGACCTGCGCGCTGCCTTGCCGGAAACCGATCAAATGAAGTTTGGCTTTGACAACGCCCTTCTTCACAAAGGCAAAAATCTTTTTGGGGCCGAAGGCATCAACATACGCCTTAAAAACGGGGCTTTTTTATGGTCTCAAAACCTGAGCCTTCAAATCGTGAGTGGCGAGCGGATTGCTCTGAAAGGCGTCAACGGTTCCGGAAAAACCACCTTGGTAAAAGTGATTTTGGGAGATTTGCTGCCGCAGGTTGGAAAGGTGGTGCGGGCCGAAAGCCGGTCGGTTTATGTGGATCAGGAGTACTCGCTGATTCGCAATAATCTGACGGTGTATGAACAGGCGCAGGCCTTTAACGCGGCGGCCCTGCCGGAACACGAGGTTAAGATACGGCTGGTTCGCTTTTTGTTTTTAAAAGAAGACTGGGACAAGCCTTGCAGCGCCCTGAGCGGCGGCGAGCGCATGCGTTTGATGCTGTGTTGCCTGGGCCTGGGTGGGCAGGCACCCGATATGATTATTCTGGATGAACCCACCAACAATCTGGATCTTCAAAACATAGACATCCTGACCGGCGCTATCAACGATTATGAGGGCACTTTGCTGGTCATTTCCCACGACGAAACCTTTTTAAGCAGCATTCACACCGAAAGAACGGTTTTGCTGTAAGAAACACCTCTGCTTTGGCAATCGCGAATGTTTCGTATATTTTTGTAAGGCACCAGCTTTCCTCTTCTAAACACCTCCTCGTTATGCTGCATCCTTTTATCCCGATTGGCCTGCTGGTGTTGCTGGTGATTTATGTCTTGTATCTGATGCTGGTAAAGAAAGATCCGCGCCGGCTGAAGGCGGTGCTGTTTCCCAGTTTGTTTTTCATCGTGGCCTGGGCGGTGCTGTATTATTTTCTGCTGCGGTAAGATGGCTTTGGGTAGGTTGGCGATTTTCCGGAATTTCCGGAAAATCGGCTTACTTACGAGATAAACACAGACGCTATTTTAAGTAACACTTTGCAGTAGTAGTGCGGTGCAAGCCGTACTCAACAACAGCTTTTCCGCAGCCGGTAGCGCCTCGTTGATGTGAACCGCGCCATCGGCCATCAGGTTTACGGCAGCTACCGCGTCGCCGGCGGCATTCCGGAATTCCAGCCCGGCTGCGCCAAACGGCATATCGGCTATTTTGCCTTTCCGATTGCGCACCTGCCATACCGGATGAATTGTGTACACCACATCGCCTTGGCGCAGATATCCGGCTGCTTCCCGGCGATGCAACTGAGCAGCTTTATTGTCCAGGAAAAGCGACCAGACTTCCTTATTGCCCGGCAGGTGCAGCGCAACAGAAAGGTTGTTTTCCTGAAGATCAGTGCCAATCGAAAAAATGCCGGCAAGAACCGTAGGCAGGTTGTTGGGATTGTCTATGATCAATTCCTCACGCTGGATGTGGGTCGTGCCAACGGCTTTTGCCGTGTCGGATCCGTTGGTTAAAGCAAAATGGATGGCTTGTTTGCCGGTTGTGCTTTGCATCCAGATGTCATTGAGCCAGCCGGTCGTACCCATCCATTGTCTGATAGCGCCTCGCTTCACATAAGCGGTTTGATAGCCGCCAAATTGAAGCTTTTGTTTTATTAAAATGCCATTCCGGCCCTTTACTTCTAAAGCGGCGGCTTGCTGTAAAGCAGGCCCCGGAACAAGCGTGAAGCCACCTGCAAGTGCTGCCTGACTGCCGGATAGTAAAAGGATCGTTGCAAGAAGGGCTCTAAAAAGCATAGGTCCGTTTTATTTCAACTTAAAACGCACATCTGACATGGAGCCCTCACTGGTATAGTAAAAAATGAGTTTCCGGAAAACAGACTTTTTCCCAGCCGTTTGAATCCTTGTTATCCGACAGCAATTTAGGAGGATTGTTGCGCTTTCGGCCACCATGAATTGTTCCTCAAAGAGGAACCTAATACCCAAACTTAACCTTGCTGCGCGTCGTCCATGCCACGGTTGAGCAAGGCCACCAAAGGTGCGGCCACCCGGGCCATCTCTGTTATTTTTTTAACCGCGTCTTTTTTGGTGAAAAAGCCATCGGGCAGCGGGCGGGAGGCCAGGAAGCTTTTGTGTTTCAGGATTTCGATGGCCGGATTTTCGGCGGTATAGCCTTGTGGCAAAGTGCGAAGCTTGTCGCCCGCTAGGTCGCCGAACTGTTTCCGGAAATCTGCCCCTTGCAGAATGCCCTGAAGCGCCTCGAATGAATAGTCAATTTCCTGGCGAACGGCCCGCATCACCGCGCCCTGCGGCTCCCACATACCGGCAGAAAAATGGGCTTTCCCGGGCGAAACGTGGAGGTAATACCCAGCATCCCACGCCTTCTTTCCTGCGCGGCAGAAGTAAGCAGAGAAATGCATTTTATACGGCGTTTTGTCTTTGGAAAACCGGACGTCGCGGTAGATGCGAAACAGCAAACTTTTGGCCGGCTGGCTTTCCAGTTCCGGGACTAGCGGCGTAAGCGCTGTTTTGAGAGTAGAAATAAAAGCTTCAAAATCGGCACGGGCCGCATCGTAATCGGCGCGGTGGGCGTCAAACCATTCGCGGTGGTTGTTTTGAGACAGCTGAGAAAGAAAATCAAACGTGGCGGGTTGGAGCATAGCGCAGGTTTTCCCGCAGAGACGCAGCGGGCTTTTAAACAAAGCCTTTCTAACGCTTCAAGGGCAGAATAGTTGGGTTGTTTTTTCCGGAAAAAAGGTGCTGCGCCGGTTTCAAAATCTTCTAAAACAAGCTCGCCTGCGGCGACTCTTTTTTCGGCTCCTCACACACTTTCTCGGCAATCAATCTTCCGTTTTCAAAAGGTTGCAGCAATTTTTCAATCGCAGCCTGATCGGCGTCTGCGGAAAGCCACTCATCGCGCGCTTCTTTTGGGAGGATAAGCGGCATGCGCTTTTTGGTGTTGTGGATTTCGGCCATCAACTCGTTGGCGTTGGTGGTAATGATGCTGCACGTCTGCACGTCTGCACCGGTTTCGGGACTGTTCCAGGTACTCATCAAGCCACCCACACCCAGGAGTTCGCCTTCGGGCAGATGAATAAAATACGGGATTTTTTCCTTGCCTGCATGCTGCCATTCGTAAAAACCAGCCAGCCAGATCACGCAGCGGTGGTGCAGCGCGGCATCGCGGAACATGGGCTTTTCAAACATCGTTTCAGCACGGGCGTTGAGGCTAATGTTTTGCAGCTTTTGGGCCTGCTCGGCGCTATTCACCCAAGCGGGTATAAAACCCCATTGCAGGTACGCAATTTTTCCGGAATTTCCGGAAAGGGTAGCTGGCAGGTCGGGGTGATTAAAGCCACTGTGGCGCTCGCTGTCGGCTTGGGTAATTCGAAAGTCACTTTGCAAACCGGCTTGCAGGGCGCGCGCTGTGGGGCGGGAAACGTGGTAGCACATAGGTATTTTCCGGAAAAATTGACTCCTGAAAGATAAACCAATAAGGTACTTAAAGGTTTTGGGGCTTTAAGGGCGACTACAAGGGTTCGCTCCTACGGATTTCTCTTTTGTGTATCGTCTTTGGTCTCCAAACGCGTGAGGCACTTCGACAAGCTCCTGGTGGCAACTGCCGAAAGCCCGATCTGCAGCGAAGGGCACGCCCCAAAAAAGAAAAACCCATTCCGGATTGCGAAACGGGTTTTTTCCGGAAAAGGAGGGCGCTATTGGGCTCGAACCAACGACCTCTACCATGTCAAGGTAGCGCTCTAAACCAGCTGAGCTAAGCGCCCTTTCGGGAAGGGTCAAAGGTATTGCAGCCACTATTTTTACCAAAAAGAAAAACCGCTTTCTCCAAATAAAAAGGGAACTTTGGGTCTAAAGGAAAAATTTTTGATTTTGACTGCTACCTCTAAAACAATTTTGACGCCTACGGTTTTTGAAAGTTTTTTCAATCAATACGTTCAACCTGCTATTTTGCTGGATACGGATGCGCCCCACCACACCGTTCTGGCCGTCTCGGATTCCTTTCTGGAAGCAACGCAACAGCAACGGGAAGGCCTCCTGGGGCAAAGCTTTTTTGAAGTTTTTGAAAAAGAAAGTCGCGCCCGCGAACTACTACGCCTGCGCACGGCCATCAAATCGCTGCTGGCCACCGGCAAGCCTTATATCACCACGGCCTATCAATTCAACTTTGAGCGCCCCGATGGCAGTCGGGCCATCCGCTACTGGAATCTGGATACGCGCCTGATAACTACTGCCGGTCCGGACGGAAAGCCCAGAAAAATCATTTCTCACACGGCCCTCGACATTACCGATCAGGTGCTGGTGCAGCAAATGCAAACCCACCTGCTGGAGCACTCGGAGCTCGACAAGATGCGCATGGCCGGTGAGCGACTCACCTTGCAGCGTCTGATAGACAGCAAGCGCGTGGGTGCTTTTACGCTGGCACCCGTGCGCAACGAAGCCGGTGCAATAGCCGACTTCCGTTTCCGGACGATGACGACGGCGCTGCGGCAGCAAATGGAGCGGGCCACGGGACGGGCAGATGTGGAACTCATCAGCGAAGTGAGTCCGCGCTACCCGGCAAGCGATTCCTTTGTCTTGTTTTGTGAGGCCCTGCAAACCGGCAAAGGGCGCCAGTTTGATTATAACTGCCAGACGGAGAGCGGCGAGCGTTGGTTTCAGTTCACCATCACGCCCATCAGCAATGAGGAACTGCTCGTTACGCTCATTGACCAGACCGAGATTAAAAAGGTGCAGTTGCAGTTAGAGCAAACGATTGCGGAATTGCGGCGCACCAACGCCAATCTGGAGGATTTTGCCTATGCTGCATCGCATGACTTGCAGGAGCCGCTGCGCAAAATCCAGACCTTTTCTACGATGCTGCATACGCGGTGCGAAAACACGCTGGATGCCCAGTCGCTGGCCTTGCTGGCGCGGATGCAAAGTGCTACCATGCGGATGCGTGCCCTGATTGAAGATTTGCTGCAATACAGCCGCTTGTCCCTCAGCAATGAAGCATTTGAGGAAGTTTGTTTGCGGGATCTGGTGCAGGAATTGCTGCTGGAACATGCCGATGAGCTGAGCATTTGCGGCGCAGAAGTAACCACTGAAGGGCTGGAATCGGTATGGGGACTGCAACCGCAGCTCAAACTTTTGTTTAAACACCTGCTGGATAATGCGCTGAAATTTGCGCATGGCGAGCGGGCGCTTCAGGTGAAAATTTCCGGAACCCGCGTCCGGGCCAATGAAGTTGGAAATGAGCATTTGCCGGCAATGAACGGGGTGGCCAAGCCTTACCTGCGCATTTGTTTTGAAGACAATGGTATTGGATTTGAACCCGAATATGCGGAGCGCGTTTTCCAATTGTTTCAGCGGTTGCATGGCCGTTCCGAAACCACTGGCAACGGCATGGGCCTGCCGATGGTGCATAAAATCGTAACCAACCATAAAGGGGTGATCAAAGCCGATGGCAAGCCCGGTGAAGGAGCCCTCTTTACGTTTTGGCTGCCGTTTGCCGAAGACGAAGATTGTTGATGAATTTCCAGTTTGTAAATACTACGATTGCCGCCCTGGCCACGCCACCCGGGGTAGGCGCTCTGGGCGTGATTCGCCTGAGCGGTCCCGACGCCATTGCCATTGCCGATGCTGTTTTCCGGGGGCGCAAACCGCTGGCAAGTGTGAAGGGCTACACAGTGCATTTTGGGGAGATTATTTCCGGAAATGGGGGCGAAATTTCCGGAAAAGAAGGCGACGTCCGGGTGATTGACGAAGTGCTGGCAACCGTGTTTCGCGCGCCGCGCTCGTTTACGGGCGAAGACGTGGTGGAGTTTTCTGCTCACGGCTCGCCGTTTGTGCTGGGGCAGATTTTAGAGTTGTTGTTGGAAAAAGGGGCGCGGCTGGCCGAAGCGGGCGAGTTTTCGCAGCGTGCTTTCCTCAATGGAAAAATGGACCTGGCGCAAACCGAAGCTGTGGCCGACCTGATCCACGCTGAAACGGCAGCCCAGCAAAAATCGGCGCTCCACCAGATGCGCGGCGGCTTTTCGGGTGAGCTGAACACCCTGCGCGAAGAACTCATCCGGCTGACGGCCCTGCTGGAACTGGAACTGGATTTTTCGGACGAAGACGTAGAGTTTGCCGACCGCGACGCCTTGTTCCGGATTATTGATGAATTGTTCCGGAAAGGCGAAAGCCTGACCGAATCCTTCCGGCTGGGCAACGTGATTAAAAACGGGGTGCGCGTCGCTATCATCGGGAAGCCGAATGCCGGAAAATCCACCCTGCTGAATGCCATGCTGCGCGAAGACCGTGCCCTGGTGAGCGACATTGCCGGCACCACCCGCGACGTGATTGAGGAAACCCTGACCATTGGCGGTATTTTGTTCCGCCTGATCGACACCGCCGGCATCCGCGAGCACACCACCGACCAGATCGAGCAGATGGGTATTGCCCGCAGCCGCGAAAACGCCGCCAAAGCCGACATTATTATTGCCCTGCGCGCCGCTACCGATCCAGATGAAAGTCTGATGGAAGGGCTGGAGAGCTTTGCCCCAAAAACCATTGCGGTTGTGAGCAAGGCCGATGTGGTGGGCATAAGCGGGTTGCACGACGGGCAACTGTACCTCTCCGCCAAAACCGGCGAAGGATTGGAAGCGCTTCAGGAACTGTTGGTGCAAAAAGCCACCGGCGGGCGCTTGCAGGAAGGTACCGTGGTGACGAACGTGCGCCACCAGCAGGCGTTGGTAAAAATGCTGGCAAACCTGCGCGTGGTGCAGGAAGGCCTTCAAAGCGGCCTTTCGGGTGATTTGCTCACCATTGACATCCGGCAGGCGCTGTATTGGCTGGGCACCATTACCGGAAAAGTAGAGATTGACCGGGACGTATTGGGCGCGATTTTCAGCCAGTTTTGTATTGGAAAATAGTAGTTGGGTAGTCTATAGCGCGTAGGACAAGAGCGGACAAACCTGCGTTGACAGTAAACCGAAAAGCAGTTCGTAACCGAAAAGCGCTTCTGCAAAATCCTTGCTTAAAATCATAGCACCATAACCTTCGTTAACCTACTTTGCGGATACTTGCTTCTAAGGCGTACGGCGCTAACTAAAACACGTTTTGAATGAAGTTTTATTTGGGTGTGACCGATAATAATTGGTTTGATTTTCTAAGCCAGATGCACCCGGAAGATATCAATTTCTGGCAACCTTCCGGCTCCGTAAATTTTAAAGCCATTCTACCCGGAGCACCATTCTTTTTCAAACTCAAAAGCCCCCGAAATCATATTGGCGGGGTTGGTTTTTTCTCCAGTCATACGCTGTTGCCGCTTGGTATTGCCTGGGACACTTTTTTGCAGCGAAACGGTTGTGGGTCTTATGAAGAATTTCGTGCTAGAATTCAAGGCTATCGCCGGGATGGAGCAACAAACCCTACTATAGGTTGTATCGTACTCACAAATCCAATTTTTTTCAAAAAAGAAGACTGGCTGCCAGCACCGGCGGATTGGGGCAACAGTATTGTGCAGGGAAAAGGGTATGATACGCAGACGCCAACCGGACAAGATCTCTGGAATAAACTGTCTGCCTTAATCCAGAAATATCTTTTAGACAGGCCGATAAATAAACCGGGCGACGGTATCCTATCCGAAGCCAACTCACCGCAATATGGTGCTGCTGTCTTGTCTAAGGTGCGGTTAGGGCAAGGCGCTTTCAGGGTGTTGGTAACTGATGCGTATCAAAGAAGATGTGCAATAACAGGTGAGAAAACACTGCCGGTACTGGAGGCTGCACATATCAAATCATATGCGAAGTCGGGGCCCCACGCTTTGTCAAACGGGTTGCTATTAAGATCAGACATGCATAAACTCTTTGATGCTGGTTATCTCACGATTACCCAAGAACATAAAATAGAAGTCAGTTCCAAAATCAAAGAAGAATTTCAGAATGGACGCGAATATTACCAATACCACGGGCAATCGCTGTTATATCTGCCTGCTGATCTTGGCAAGCGACCGGGGACACAATACATTCAGTGGCATAATGAAAATGTATATCGTTCTTAGTTCTCTCTAAAACGCCTCTTCTTCTCCTTCCACCCCTCTGCCACGCAGGCCCAGCAGCAACACCCCAAGTCCTATTACTGCCGCTACCAGCGAGGAAACGAGAATCGCCAGCTTCGCGTTATTGATGATGTGGTGATCGTCGAAAGCCAACAGGGTAATGAAAACCGACATCGTAAAGCCAATACCGGCCAGCATCCCCGCCCCGCCAATCAGCTTCCAGCCTACGCCCGACGGTAGGCGGCCCAAGCCGAATTTGACAGCAGCAAAAGTGAACAGCAAGATGCCCAAGGGTTTGCCCAAAAGTAGCCCGGCGGCAATCCCCACGCTATAAGTGTGCGCCAGGGCTTCGCCTAGTCCGGAAACCACCGGAATAGCCGTGTTGGCCAAGGCAAAAAGCGGCAAAATAAAGAAGGCCACCGGCTGGTGCAAGAAGTGCTGCAATTTGTAGGAGATAGATTTCTCGGAACCATCACCGAAGGGAATGGCAAAGGCCAGTAGCACACCGGCTATGGTGGCGTGCACGCCGGAATGCAACATAAAATACCACATCGCCACCCCACCCACCAGGTAGGGAAACAAGCTGTGGACTTTCATCCGGTTGAGCAGCAGCATCCCGCCAAACAACACGCCGGCCAGGGCGAGATTCAACCACGACAGCCCTGTGGAATAGAAAAAAGCAATCACCAGAATGGCCCCGAGGTCGTCGATAACTGCCAAGGCGGTAAGAAAGACTTTCAAGGCTGCCGGCACCCGCTTGCCGGGCAAAGACAAGACTGCGAGCGCAAAAGCAATATCGGTAGCCATAGGAATGCCCGCGCCCCCGGAGGCCGGTGTGCCCGCATTGAAAATCAGATAAATCCCTGCCGGAACGAGCATGCCGCCGAGGGCCGCAATGCCCGGCAGCGCCGCATCACGGAGGTTGGACAGCTCGCCCTGATAAATTTCCCGCTCCAGCTCCAATCCAATCATCAAAAAGAAAATCGCCATCAGCCCGTCGTTAATCCACTCGGTGAGGGTATGGCTGCCGAGCGGCATTTCCCAAAACGCCACATACTGAGCACTCGATCCGGTATTGGCCAGCATCAAAGACAGCACCGTGCAGGTAATCAGCACGATGCCACCAGCTTTCTCGTTTTGGAAAAATTCTTTGAAAAGACGGGTAATCATCGGCAACTGTTTTTTAGGTGGGAATCCGGTAAAAATAAGAAGACACAAAAAAAGCCTTGTCGGGAACAAGGCTTTCTAAATGCTTGGCAAAGAAAAAGCCCTGTAAACAGTACAGGGCTTTTGAAAAGAGCACTTTAATTTTTTACCCGCCGGAAAATATACCGCGTAATAAAAATGCCGCCCGAAGAAGTGCCCTGCGACATTTGCATATTGGAGCCGCTGGTAACCTGAAAAAGATCCCAGCCATCCTGCGCCAGCTCGTTGAGGCGGGTTACAATCACACGGTCGTTGTTGGAAACGTTTTCAAAGTTGATGCCCACCATGCTGTAAAAGTTTTTCAGCTCTTTTTCCAGATTCTGGCCGTTGTCGTCGGTGGTGAGCAGACGAGAGCGACCCAGCCCACCGGGGATAACCGACTCAATGGTAGAAATTTGTTTGTACTCCCACCGGACGGGCGGGGTTTGGGCTTGGGCAACCGAAGCAGAAAGACTGCAAACAGCACTGAGGCTTGCTGCGAGGAAAAGTTTTTTCATTTAGGATAAAATTTTGGGTAGCTAAAAATAACAGCGCCTTTTATTATTTGCAAGCAGGATGGGATGAAGTGGCAGGTATTGGGTATCAAGGCAAAAGACGATAGACAAAACAGAAGGCCTGTGAAACAGGTATCTATTTACCTTTCACAGGCCTTCTGTTTTCCGGAAAATGGGCCAAATTTCCGGAAATATTCATCCTGAAGATTCCCCTGCAAACAAGGCCGGAACTTCGGTTTGAGCACGCTCATAGTCGGCTGGAACACCAATATCAATGAAGTAGCCATCGTCAATGGCAGCGGCGAAAATGCCGGTGGCAACAAGGGTTTCTAAGTATTCTTTTTCAAACGAAAAGCGCTCGCCGAAATGCCGGGCCAGAAACGGAATCCGCTCCACTACGTAAATGCCACCATTAATAAGTCCGGCGGCGCAGGCTACTTTTTCTTTAAATCCAACAATACCCTTTTCCGCACTAACCTCTACCGTTCCGTAACGCTCAAAATCCTGCATGGGTTTCAGGGCCAGCGTGGTCTCTGCGCCTGCCGCCGAGTGAACTTCTCTCAGGCCTTCCAACGAGGCATTGAAAAGGGTGTCACCGTTCACAACAAAAACATGCGCTTCACGGCACTGCTGCAGGGCGAGGACCAAACCGCCGCCGGTGCCCAGCGGCTCGCGCTCTATCACATAATCCACTTCAAAGGGAAGCGTTTGTATTTTCAACCACTCCAGAACCACCTCGTGCCGGTACCCGAGTGAAAGTACACAGCGTGTGCAGCCTTCCTGTTGCAGATACCGGAACAACCAGTGGAGAAACGGCTGGCTGCCCACCGGAGCCATGCATTTAGGCATTTCGCCAATCACGCCGCGTAAGCGCGTTCCTAGCCCACCGGCGAGTACAATACATTCTTTCGCATCCATATTTCCGGAAATTAATTACAAATTAGAAGAGATTCTTTCCTCGAAAGCAGCATCGTCAGCACAGAGAAAAGGCTGTAAATACGCGCGGGTCGCAGTGCCGTATTTCAGGCGAGCCAGGGGAGCGAGGTATAATTCGCGTGGCGCTTCCGGCGTACCGCCCACGCCAAGGGCAATGAACACTGGCATTTTCTGGTCGCGCTGGAAATCGTTGTAATTGCGGATTTGAAAATCGCCCGCCCAGTCCAGCCGGTCTTTAAAAAAATCGCGACGCCACTTGCACTCTACCGCAAACGGCTTGCCGTCTTTCCGGAAACGCAGATCGGGCTGACTGTTTTCTTCCGCGTGAACACCGTTTTTAGAATAATCGGCGTTGCGGCCTACCAAAGTCGTTCCCGATAGACCCATCACGCGGCCCAGCATATATTCTTCAAAAAGCCGCCCTTTCTCCAGGTTTTGCTCTTTTTGAGAAAGGCCTTTTTCCGGAATTGCAGCAGCGGTCGGAACATCCGACGCTACCGCCACGACTGCGGCAGGCGGTTGAGAGAAGTGGAGAAAACCGGCGATGCCCAGACAAAGCAGGCCCACCACAAGAAACAAGAGTGCCATACGGGAACGATACATAAAAAAAATAGCTTTTGGGCATCAGTGCCTTCAGCGTTGGAAGAGATTAGAGCGCTTTGTGTGTTGGGAGCCTATTTTGAAAAGATGCAGGACAAACATTAGGTTAAAAGAGGTTTTTGCTATCCCAATATTTAGAAATGAAAGTCCCCAAAACGCTTAATGGTATTCAACGCGGAGTTCCAACGTTATCCAACGCCCGAAGGGCTCCAACGTGAAACGCCAACACGCAGCTCCAATGCCAACGGCTCCAACCCAATTACACCGTCCACGCCACCTGCCCGTGCTCCACGAAATTGTAGGGCCGGAAGCAGCCGGGCAGATCCGACAGCGCTGCTTTTACCGCATGACTGGTATTTCCCGGACAGTAAAACATCATAAACCCGCCGCCGCCCGCGCCGGAAATTTTACCGCCGGTGGCGCCTGCTGCAAGGGCTTTTTCATACACGGCGTCCATCGCATCGTTGGAGATGCCTTGCGCCATTTGCTTTTTAAACCGGAAACCGTAGTCCAGAATGCTGCCGATGTCATCCACGCGGCCTTTCAGCAAGGCTTCCTTCATCATCTGCGCCTGTTCTTTGAGGGCGTGCATCGCGTCGATGCTTTGCTGGTTGTTGCTTTTCACGTTCTGACTTTGCACCTTGATGATGGCAGCGCTCTCGCGGCTGGTGGAGGTGAAATACAATAACAGGTTGTGGGCCAGCTCGTGCAGGTAGCGCGGCTTGATGCGTAGTGGATTCACAATCACGCGGTCTTCGGCGTAGAATTCCATAAAATTTACCCCGCCAAACGTAGCCGCGTATTGGTCCTGCTTGCCACCAGCCATGCCGAGGTCTTCGCGCTCAATCTGATAGGCCAGGTGGGCCAGGTCGTATTCGCCCAGGGGCAGGCGCAGCCACTCGCTGAAAGCGCCCAGAATGGCTACCATCAGGGTAGAGGAGGTACCGAGACCGGAACCGGCAGGTGCGTCCACCGAGGTGGTGAGCCGGAAGCCCGAGGGCGGCAATCCCCACTCTTTCACGATGCGGTTGTAAGCACCCGTCGCCAGGGCCAGCGTATCGGTTACGGGCAGTGCGTCGGCCAGGGTGTGGCACGTTTGTTCGCCGCGATCTACAGCCACGAATTCTACACGGTTGTCGGGCAGCAGTTCAATAGAAGCGTACGCGTAAAGCGAAACGGTTGCGTTGAGGATAGCCCCGCCATAGCGGTCGCAGTAAGGGGCTACATCGGTGCCGCCGCCGGCCAGCCCGATGCGAAGCGGTGCTTTAGAACGAAAAATCATAACTTCCGGTATCTGTCTTAAAAATAGAATCTGGCTTTCAGAACGGTTGGGGCGGGTGGATTATTCCGGTGTTGCAGCCGTTTTCCAAAAATTTTTCCGGAAAAAGAGATACAATACCCAGCCCAGCAGCACGCCTACCGCGTCGGCGAAAATGTCGGTGGTTTCAAAAGCGCGGTGTAGCCATTGATGAGTAATCAGTTGCAAGATTTCCACCAACGCACCGAATAAAATGCAGAGAACGACGGTGCCAAAAATGGCTTTGGGAGACGGTCTTTTCAAAGCCAACAGTGCCAGAAACGTTTGCCCACCAAAAAGCACAAAATGTACCCATTTGTCAGCAAAGGGAACATCTACCTGTGGCACTTCCTCTGACGGCATCAGGCAGGCAAGCAGCAAAAGAGCCGCCCAAGTCCAGGCAGCCCTTTTGGCCCACAATTGCCATTTGAAAGCCTGCGGCATCGCTAAATGGAAAAATCTTAACCGACGACTTCCTGGTAAGCAGCGGCGTCCATCAGCGCTTCCACGTCAGCAGGATTATCTACTTCCATTTTCACCATCCAGCCGTCGCCGTAAGGATCGGAGTTCACCGACTCGGGCGCACCTTCCAGATTGGCGTTTACCTCTTTGATCGTGCCGGCGATAGGCGTGTAAAGGTCAGAAACGGTTTTCACAGCCTCAACGGTGCCAAAGATTTCATTGGCGGCCAGATGCTGACCCACAGTGTTGATATCTACAAAAACGATGTCGCCCAGCTCGTGCTGCGCAAAATCGGTGATGCCGATAGTGGCGATGTTGCCTTCGAGGCGAACCCACTCGTGGTCGGTGGAGTACTTCAGGTTATCGGGGTAGTTCATAAAAAAGAGAACGGCTTTTTGTTCAGGATGCTAATATAGGAAACCGGAGCACAGGAATGAAAAAAGAACGGTTTGGGCGACTTATTGCATCCAAACGGCTTCAAAACGCGCAATTACTTTTCCATCCCGCGAGAGCGTCATTTTATCATTTTTCACATTATAAAAAGAAGTGCCTTCCATTGTTTTAAAAAAGGCTGCTTCTGTGTTTCCGGGGCAGGCCATGCGGGTTGCAGCAAGTGGCGATATCTGGATTTTATTTCCGGAACGCAGCTCAAAATTTCCGGAAAAACGGTTGCATCCACCGCTGCCGTCGGCCTTGCCGGTGCTGCCATGAAAAAGAATATGAGGCTTGCCATCAGGCATATTTCCGGAAACGGGCTTGCCATTCAGTTCTACCAATGACCAATAATGCTCTGTAGGGTTCTCCGCAGTTGTTTTCACCAATGTGTATTCCGATCGTTCGGGGCGCGGGCGTGCACCCGTACCCAAATGCATCATTATAAGACCTTTTTTATTCATTCGGTAGGGAACCGTTAATGAAGATCCACTATCCTGTAAAATAATGAGCCCTTTTTCCTGGTCCCAGCTGGACTGCCCTATCGTGCGATAAGGTTTGCTGGAATCACCCGGCTTTTGGCTGGTGCGGATAAAAGTTCCATCATTATTAAACACGATGCGGGTATCAATACCAGGGCAATCGGCGCAGGGCAACTTGCCTTCATAGATTCCGGCCCAATCCGTGGGCGCAAGGTTGTTCATGCCATTTACCATCCGGCGTTGTTGGTAACAACTGCCCAGCAGCAAAGCGAGACCAGCGACAAGGACGCTTTTCTTTCCGGAAAAAAACTTCTTTTTTATCATAATTGAAAGGCCTCAGAAGGCATTGTTTTCTTTACCAAAACATTGCCAGCCACCTCTCCCCTACCCTGTGGTGCGCCTTACCTTCGCATCCAAATTAAACCTTCTTTTCATAATCCATTACCCTTTTAGACCTCTTTCTTATGGCAATTAACAAGCGTGTGGCCAACGCGACCGAGGCCCTTCGCGACCTCACCGACGGCATGACGGTGATGCTCGGCGGCTTTGGCCTCTGTGGCATTCCGGAAATGTGCATCAACGAACTGGTGCGCAAAAATGTTACCAATCTTACCTGCATTTCCAACAACGCAGGCGTGGACGACTTTGGCCTGGGCCTGTTGCTCCACCAAAAGCAAATCAAAAAAATGATTGCTTCCTACGTGGGCGAGAACGCCGAATTTGAGCGCCAGCTGCTTTCCGGCGAGCTGGAAGTGGACCTTATTCCGCAAGGTACTTTGGCCACCCGCTGCCTGATCGCGGGTTATGGCATTCCGTTTGTGCCCCTGCTGGCCGGCGTGGGCACCGAGGTGGCTGAAGGCAAAGAAACCGTGGAACGCAATGGCAAAACCTACCTCCTCGAAGACGCTTTCGATGCCGACTTCGCTATCGTGAAAGCTTGGAAGGGCGACACCGCCGGCAACCTCATTTATAAAGACACCGCCCGCAATTTCAACCCGATGATGGCGATGGCCGGGAAAATCACCGTGGCCGAAGTAGAAGAACTGGTGGAGCCCGGCGAGCTGGATCCGAATCAAATCCACACGCCCGGCATCTACGTCCACCGCATCTTCCAGGGCGAAGGCTACGAAAAGCGGATTGAACAGCGGACGGTGCGGCCGCGGGGGTAGCGCGCGCGCCGCAATTGGACGCCGCCGCCGACGGATTGGACTTCCCTTCGGGAAATTGGACGGCCTGCGGCCATTTGACTCCGCCTTCAGCGGAATTGGAGAATTAGACAGCCTGCGGCTATTGGAAAATGACCTTTCCGGCAACCAATAAATGATGGGTTATGACCGGCTTTGCGGCTCCTTAATTCTCTAAAAAGGCAATTGATTTGCAGCTATAAAATTCTTTTCCACAATGCCGACGTACAAAAGGTTTGAGGAACTGCCGGTTTGGCAACTGGCACGGCAGCAATGTTCCAATTTGTTTCCGTTTTTAAAATCGGAAGCGATTGCAGCTGACCGCGCGCTTCAAAGCCAGATGAACCGGTCGTCTGCCTCTGTGATGGACAACATAGCCGAAGGCTTTGACCGCCACTCTCGTTCCGATTTCCGGCATTTTCTGGTTATGGCCAGAGGCTCCAACGCCGAGCTTCGTTCTCAGTTCTACCGCTGTGCCGACCGCCACTACCTTTCTGAAACAGAAATGCAAGCCTTTCGCGCCTTCAACGTTTCCGTGGGTGCCCAACTCCAGGCTTTCATTCAATATTTGGACAAAGCCAATTACGCCAATAAGCCAAAAGGCACGTCCTATCTTTCGGAACCAGACGCCTTATCACCGGCAGCCCGGGAGGCAGATTTCTTTTCTCTTCTAACCGGCCTACCGGACTTCTAAACTTTTTTAACACTCCTAAAAAAACAACGGACTCTACTCATTTCCGGAAGTTCCTCCTTCGCTAAAAAAAGGTCACTTTTTCGCCTGCTATTCCTGCCTGTTTAATTTCCGGCAGGGAACGCCGATCTTCGAATGCCCGAAGGGCGTCCAATTCACGAAGTGAGTCCAATTTTCCGAAGGAAAGTCCAATTCCGCGAAGCGGAGTCCAATTTCACCCTATGCTCACCAAAGACCAAATCGCCCGTCGCATTGCCCGCGAGCTGCAAGACGGCTACTACGTAAACCTCGGCATCGGCATTCCAACGCTGGTGGCCAACTACATTCCCGAGGGCATCAGCGTGATGCTGCAATCCGAAAACGGCCTCCTCGGCATGGGGCCTTTTCCTTTTGAAGGTGAAGAAGACGCCGACCTCATCAACGCCGGTAAGCAAACCGTCACCACCCTGCCCGGCTCTGCCATTTTCGACTCCGCTACTTCCTTCGGTATGATCCGGGCCGGAAAAGTGGACCTTACCGTTCTGGGCGCGATGGAAGTAGCCGACAACGGCGACATCGCCAATTGGAAAATTCCCGGAAAGCTCATCAAAGGCATGGGCGGCGCAATGGACCTCGTGGCAGCAGCGAAGAATATCATCGTGGCCATGCAGCACACTGATAAAAAGGGTAACAGCAAGTTGCTGGCCCAATGTTCCCTGCCCCTCACCGGCATTCAGTGCGTGAAAAAAGTCGTCACCGACCTGGGCTATTTTGAAATCACCCCGGAAGGCTTCCATTGCCTGGAGCGCGCGCCGGGCGTAAGTGTGGATGAAATCAAAGCTAAGACCGCTGGTCGCCTTGTCATCGCCGACGACTGCCCGGAAATGGACGTGTAGATTTCCGGAAAGTTCTGACCGGTTTTTGAGGATTGGGCGTGTCCCTTCGGGTCGGGCTTTCGGCTCTCGCCCCGCTTCCACTTCGTTTCAGCGGGGGCTCAAACAATGCCTCTATCCCTCACGCGAATAAAGACACCCGTCAGGTTTCAAAAACCTGACGGGTGTCTTTATTTTCCGGAAATCAAAGCTGATTTCCGGAATTTTCTGTTCTTAAAAAAGCCTGTTGCCTTATTCCAGCAGCGTGACGTTGCCGGTCATCTTCAGGGTGTTGCCGCCGGTGCAGGCCGTTTCAATCATATAAACATATACGCCTTGGGGCACGCGTTGCCCGTTGTGGTGGCCGTTCCAGCCCGAATGCGCGTCGTTCAGCGGCACGTTTTCGCGACTGAAAACCAGTGTGCCCCAGCGGTTGTAAATCCGGAAGCTGCGAATCATTCCGGGGTCTTTGCTGCGTGGATAGAACCAGCGGTGTTCTTCGGTGCCGCCGGGGGTGAAGGCCGTTGGCAGGAAATAGTTTTTCACGTCGCAGTCGGTGTGGATGGTCACCGAATCGGTGGCTTCGCAGCCGCCGGGGTTGGTGGCCGTGAGGGTGTAGGTAATGGTGCCGTTGACGGTGGCGACCGGCGAGGAGCAGGCATCGCAATCCAGGGTTTCGTAGGGTGTCCATTGCAGGAAAGGGCCGTCCTGCACCAGTGCGGTGAGCTGCACTTTGGTTCCGTAGAGGGCTGAGAGGTCGGCGGGCAGGGCAATGGTGGGCTCTTTATAAACCTCTACTTTCTGATACAATGTGTCTTTAAAGCACGTTCCCTGGCTGATAATGACGCGGTAAGTAGTAGTGGTGTCTGGGCGGGCCACCGGGCTGGCAATGGAACTGTTATTAATAGATCCTGCCGGGCTCCACAGATATTTGGTGCCACCTTTGGCTTCCAACTGCGCGCTCTTGCCCACACAGATTTGTGCTGTTTTTCCAACCGAAAGGGTGTCGCGCTGCGTGACCTGAACAAGCACAGAATCTTTCTTTTGGCAGCCGTTCGCGCCGGTTCCGGTCAGGGTGTAAAAGCGGTCCGTCAGGGTGCGGGTAACCGGCTTGAGGCAGGTGTCGCAGGAAAGCGCTGTTGCGGGCGTCCATTTCCATCTCGTGGCCGTGCCGCTGCCGTCCAGCGCAATGGACTGACCCGCGCAAAGAACTTTATCCGGCCCAGCCGAAACGGTTGGCAAGGGCAGTGCAGTCAGCACGGTTACCACCGTATCTGCGCAGCGGTTGGCGTCGGTAACAATGAGTTGGTAGGTTCCCGCAGCGAGGTTTTGAATCGTAGAGGCAACTCCAACCGGGGCTGTGTTCCAGTTCCAGGTGTAAGGCGCGGTTCCGCCGGTGGCCGTTCCGGAAAGTGCGCCGGTCATAGCACCCACACAAGGCGTGCGGTCAATGGTTACCGCGGCCGTTACGCCGGGTGAGGCCAATACGGAAACGCTTTGGGTTAGGGTGCAGCCTTTCGCATCGGTGATTTTCACGGTGTAGGTTCCAGCCGATAGGTTGAAAGCAGTGTCAGTGGACTGAGTAGGTGTGGTGTTCCAGAGATAGGAATAAGGAGCGGTGCCGCCGGTAGGCGTGGCGTAGGCTTTGCCGTTGTTGATACCGGCGCAAATGGCATTTTGAGTTCCGGTAGTTACCGCCAGGGCAGTGGGCTGGTTGATAGTAACGTTATACGTCGCAGTACAACCTTTGGCATCCGTAACCGTAGCCGCATAATTTCCGGAAATCAGGTTCCGGATGGTGGTAGTGGTTTGCGCTGGTGTGGTGTTCCAGGAATAGGTATAAGGAGCCGTTCCGCCAGTAACCGTAACCGTTGCTACGCCATTGGTGCCACCGTTGCAGGAAACGTCCGTCTGCGTTCCCGAAAGTGCAAGTGCAGCCGGTTGGGTAATGGTAACCGTAGCGGTATTGGTGCAGCCATTGGCGTCGGTAACAGTGATGGTATAATTCCCGGAAATCAGGCCGGTTGCGGTGGCCGTTGTCTGGCCGTTATCCCAGCTATACGTATAAGGTGCCGTGCCGCCGGTGGCCGTTACGGTTGCCGTTCCGTCCGCGCCGCCGTTGCAGGAAACCATTGTCTGCGTGGTTTTTAAGGAAAGCGGTGCGGCAGGCTGCGTTACCATTACCAGCGCAGTTTGTGTGCAATTATGGGCGTCTTTTACCGTAACGCGGTAGGCGCGGGCGGTCAGGTTGGCGATGGCCGCTGTGGTTTGTGCGGGCGTCGTGTTCCAGGAATACGTGTAAGGTGCCACACCACCGGTAGCAACTACAGAGGCGGTTCCATTACTTCCGCCGTTGCAGGAGACATTGGTGGCGCTGGCCGCTGCCATGAGCGCCGGTGGCTGGTTGATGGTTACAGCAGCGGTTTGCACGCAACCCTTCGCATCGGTTACGGTAGCGGTATAAGCTCCGGAAATAAGGCTTGTTGCGGTGGCCGTCGTTCGCACTGGTATTGTGTTCCAGGAATACGCGTAAGGTGTGGTTCCTCCAGTAGCGGTTACTGTTGCCGTTCCATTGCTACCGCCGTTGCAGGAGACATCGGTTTTAGTGGCAGTCAGGGAAAGAGAAGTGGGCTGGGTAATGGTGAAAGTGGCTCCCTTTGTACAGCCATTGGCGTCCGTAACGGTTACACTGTAATTTCCGGGGGCAAGGGTTACTGCTGTTGCGGTGGTTTGGCCATCGCTCCACAGGTAGGAATAAGGACGGGTGCCGCCGGTGGCGGTTACAGTCGCCGTACCATTGGTGCCGCCGTTGCAGAAAATATTGGTTTGTGCGGTGGTTATAGCGAGCGGTGTTGCCGGTTGCGCAACAGTAACACTCACCGTTTTAACGCAGTTATTGGCATCCGTTACGGTTACGCGGTAGGTTCCGGCAGTCAGATTAGAAATAGCAGCCGTGGTTTGCACAGGCGTTGTGTTCCAGGAATACGTGTAAGGTGCCACACCGCCGGTAGCCGTTGCCGTAGCGGTTCCGTTGTTGCCACCATTGCAGGAAACGTTTGTTTTACTGGCCGTTGCAAGAAGCGCGGCGGGTTCATTGATCACCACACTGGCGGTTTGAGTACAGCCGTGCGCATCGGTTAGAGTAGCAGTATAATTTCCGGAAATCAGATTGCTGGCCGTAGCTGTAGTCTTCACCGGCGTGGTGTTCCAGGCGTACGTGTAAGGTGTGGTTCCACCGGCAGCCGTTACCGTTGCGGTTCCGGTACGCCCGCCGTTGCAAAGAACGTCTGTTCCGGTGATGGCAGCCGTCAGCGCCGCCGGTTGGGTCAGTGTAATCGTATCGCGGAAGGTGCAGCCTACATTATCAGTAACGGTTACAGAATACGTACCTGCCGTGAGACCATCAATTGCATTGTCGGTTTGTCCGCTATTCCACAGATAGGTGTAGGGCAACACGCCGCCATTAGCCGAGAATACCACCGCGCCGTTCGCATCGCCAAAACAGGCTGGAGCTGCAATCTGAGAGAAACTACCATTCACACCCGATCCGGTTCCAATCGTTACCGGAACGGTAACCGAGCAGTTATTCGCGTCTTTCACCGTCAGATTATACGTTCCGCCCCGCAATCCGGAAACGGAGGCCGTGGTTTGTACCGGTGATGTCGCCCAGCGATACGTGTAAGGCGCGGTGCCACCGGTTACGGTTGCCGAGGCGGTGCCGTTAGCCGCCACCGCGCAGGCTGCGTCCGTGTTAGCTGCCGTTACGGCGAGCGCTGGCGGTTCGGTAATGGTGATGGTTTTGGTGAGGATACAACCATCTGCGCCGGTTACGGCAATGGTGTAATTACCGGCGCTCAGGCCTGTGATGGCAGGCGTGGTCTGTCCATTGCTCCAGGCATACGTGTAGGGGGCGATGCCCTGTACCGCTGAGGCCGTTGCCCGTCCGTTGGTCGCGCCGTTGCAAAGCAGATTGGTTTGGGTAGTAGCGATTTGAAAGCCCGGAACGGTTACGGATTTCGTGGCGGTACAACCCTTTCTATCAGTAATGGTTACGGTATAAGGCCCCGGAAAAAGTCCGGTTGCAGTGTCGCCCGTTTGCACCGGTGTGGTGTTCCAGGAATAGGTGTAAGGGCCGGATCCGCCGGAAGCGGCCACGTAGGCCGTGCCGTTGCGGCTGCCTGCGCAGTACGCCCGCGTAACGCCGGTGATAGCGGTGATAGCCGTTGGCTGGTCAATCGTAACGGTTGTTGTTTGGATACACCCCTTTGCGTCGGTTACCGTTACCCGGTAATTTCCGGAAATCAATCCCGTAGCCGTAGCTGTGTTCTGAGCCGGCGAACTGTTCCAGTTATACGTGTAAGGCGCAGTTCCGCCGGTAGCGGTCGCCGTGGCTTGTCCACTGGCCCCGCCATAGCACAGCGCACTGTCACCCTGTGCACTCACTTGCAAGAGCGCTGGTTCTCCGAGAGCAGTGGTGTCAATGCGGATGCAGCCGTTAGCGTCGGTTACCGTTACGCTGTAATTTCCGGAAATCAGGCCGGTTGCGGTTTGCGTAGTCTGGCCATTGCTCCAGATGTAGGTGTAAGGGGCTGCGCCGCCGGTGGGGGTATAAACCAAAGAGCCATTACTGCCCCCAAAGCAGGAAGGCTGTGTTTTTCGGGTAAAACCTCCGGAAAAACCACCACCCGTCGGAACATCCACCAAAAACGTATCGGTACAAGCACCGGCATCGGTAACAATCACGCTATAATTTCCGCCGGAAAGGTTGGTTGCCGTAGCTGTTGTTTGCGGGGGCGTAGTGCTCCACAGATAGGAATAAGACCCTTTACTGCCGCTCACCGAAATCGTGGCCCGTCCGTTGGTAGCCGCGCCGCAACTGGCCGGAACAGTCGTGAACGTCGCTGCCAGGGGCGTGGGTTGGGTAATCACGGCGTTGGCTGAAATGGTACAGCCGTTGGCGTCGGTAACCGAAGCCACAAACGTTCCGGAGGGCAAGCCTGTTGCCGTAGGGGTGGTTTGGGCCGGTGTGGTGTTCCAGGAATAGGTGTAGGGCGCAATGCCGCCGGCAGAAGTAACCGTCGCGGTAGCGTCGGAAAGGCCGTTGCAGCTTACAGCCGTTTTGGTGATTTGAAGCGTGAAGCCCGGAACGGTAACCGTCTGGCGGGCAATACAATTATTGGCATCTTTTACCGTAACGGTATAAGCCCGTGGTAAAAGGCCAGTTGCGGTATCGGTCATTTGCGCCGGACTGCTGTTCCAGGAATAGGTATAAGGAGCGGTTCCGCCACTTACCGATGCATAGGCCGAGCCGTTGATGATTCCCGGACACGAAGCGCGTTGTACGCCGGTAGCAATCACAATCGCAGTAGGTTCGGCCACCACTGCGCTGAAAGTATCCTTACAACCCTGCAAATCGGTTACCTGCACGTCATAATTTCCGGAAATCAACCCTGTCGCCGTGGCCGTGGTCTTGGCTGGCGTGGTGTTCCAGAGATAGGTATAAGGTGCCGTTCCACCGTTCACCGTTACCGTCGCTTTTCCGTTCGTTCCCCCAAAGCAAGAAACCGAATCCGCTGTAACGGTGGCCGTCAAAGGGGCTGGTTGGGCCAGCGTTATGGTATCGTTGCGTGTGCAACCAGAGGCATCCGTTGCAATAACGGAATACGTCCCGGCGCTCAATCCGGTTGCCACCGCTGTGGTCTGCCCGTTGCTCCAGGCGAATGTATAAGGCGTTGTTCCGCCCGTTGGCGAATACCGGACCGAACCGTTGGCGTCTCCATAGCAGGCCGGTTGAATGGTCTGGTCAAAGGTTCCGCTGATGCCTGCGCCAATGGGGATGGTAACCACTGCCGTGTCTAAGCAGCCATTGGCATCGGTAACGGTTACGGTGTAGGTGCCGCCTGCGGTGAGCCCGGTAGCCGTAGCAGCGGTTTGCCCATTACCCCAGTCGTAATTATAAGGCGCTGTTCCCCCGGTAACCGCTGCTGTGGCCGTTCCATTGCTTGCCGTGGCGCAGGTGGCCGGTGTTGCCGTTGCAGTCGCTACCAAAATGGCTGGTTGCGTAACAACGACGCTGCCATTGACATTACAGCCGCTGTCGTCGGTTACGATTACGGCGTACGTCTGCGCCTTCAGGCCAGTTGCCGTCTGGGTGTTTTGCACCGGATTCGTCCCCCATACATAAGTATAAGGAGCGCTTCCGCCATTGGGTGTTGCTGTGGCCGTTCCGTCATTTCCGCCATTGCAGGAAGCCCCTGTTTGGGAAAAGCCAAGCGTAAATCCCGGAACGGAATTCACCGTCGCCGTTCCGGTCAGCACGCAACCCAGGCTGTTGGTGGCCGTAACGGTATAATTTCCCGGTGGCAGTCCCGTAATCGTCTGGCCGGTGCGCACCGGAACAGTTGCCCACCGGTAGGTCCAGACACCCGCTGTGCTGCTGGGCGTTACGGTAACAGCACCTTTCGCGCCGCCGTTGCAGGTGGGTGTTACGGCAAAAGAAAGGGTAGGGGGCGGTGCCTGGGGCGGAATGGTGAAAGCCACCGTGCTGCTACACCCTGCCGAGGTCAGTGTTGCAGTGTAATTTCCCGGAAAAAGCGTGTCGGTTTTGGCACCGCTTACGTTGGTGAAAGTGCTTAGCGTGGTCGTGCCCTGCTTGATGGTCAGGGTATAAACACCAGCTATCGGCGGGGTAATGGAGTAGAGCGCCCGCCGGCCACATTGGGCTGGCCGCAGCAGATTATAAACCGGCGGCGGCGGCGTGCCAATCGTAAAAATAACCGAATCTCCTACCGCCTGCGCATTACTACAATTATCAAAAACGGTATTACCGTCGCTTCCCGCCTGCGCTTTCAGTTTGTAGGTTCCGTTGGGCAGTGGTGCACTCAGCTTGAGGTTGAAGGCCAGCGTGGCGGAGCTGGTGCCGGTGCAGGTCGGCGAAAAAGCCGAAAGAATATTCACACCCGGAACCGCCGGTGTAAGCGCGAAATCCGAGCCATTGGGATTGATGCTACTGCATAAAATCGCTTCCGACATCAGCACCTTCACCGTATCGCCGGAAACACCGCACGTCGTGCTGGCTGATACAAAACGCGGCGGCTGATTATCAAAAATAGAAGCTGTTGATGCGGCAAAGGAAAGCAGATAACCCGCCTGCGTAGGACTGAAGTTAGAAACATTGAGCAGATACGTTTCCCCGGCGTTCACGCTCAGGACCGGCTGAAAGCCAAAGCCGCCATTGGCAGACATTCCTGTCGGCAGGTAGCCGCCGGAAAAATCGCAGCGCACCGGCATCAGGCCGTTGTAGAGCGTCTGGCAGCCGCCCCCCGTGATGTTCCAAAGCGCAAAATCATAATCGGAAGGACTGTTAGGCGTAATGGTAAAAGCCAAATCTCCCGACACCGAAACCGTTATCACATACCACACATCATTACGTTCATTAGTGTTCAGGCAGCCGTTGTTTAGCTGGTTCAGCTCCTGCGTCAGTCCAAAGCCGGAGTAAGAATTGGCCTGCGAGTACGTACTCTGGCACACCGGAATGGCCCCGTTACACTCCTGCTCCGGCAGGTTTTGGGCACGCAGGTTCAGGCCGCAGCCCATAAAAAAGGCCAGCAGCAACACGTAAAGAGGTTTCATTTGGGGAGAAATTAAAAAAAGGAAAAGAAAAGCGAAAGCCCGTTTGCAGGCATCCCTTATTCAAAGGCCCGCTCAAATCATAAACTTTCTCTTCTGCAAGACGGCAAATTTCGTACAATCGTTGGGGTTTTGTTCACAGAAGTTTAAAACAATTTAAACCCCGCCCGCCCCCACAGCCGCCCCTTACTTTTACCCCTCCCTTTTCCACTTAAAAAAATGGCTTCCCTCAAAGCGCTCGCCAGCCAAACGGTTTGGTATGGCCTGAGCAATATTGCCTCGCGGTTTCTCAACTACCTGCTTACCCCGCTGCTCACCTACCTGCTCGCCGATGCCTCCGGCATGCAGCACTATGGCGAGCTCACCATCCTCTACGCCGCCATCGCCTTTGCCAACGTGATTTTCACCTATGGCATGGAAACGGCGTATTTCCGGTTTTCCCACCAAAAAGACGTCAACAGAGAATCCCTCTACCAAACGTCGCTGTCGTCGCTGCTCTTTTCCACCCTTGGACTGTGCCTGCTCTTATACTTCTTCCGCCAGCCCATCGCCCATTTTTTCGAGCTGTCCGCCTTTCCGTACTACATCACCTGGTGCCTTTGGATTATCGCTTTTGATACGCTCGCCGCCCTGCCTTTCGCGCGCCTGCGGCAGGAAGGCCGCCCGCGCCGCTATGCCTTCGTAAAAGTTTCCGGAATTCTGGTCAATATCGCCTGCACCGTTTGGGTCATTGGCTACGGCCCGCGCTACATCGCCGCCCACCCCGAAAGCCTTTATGCCCGCTGGGCCGCGCCCTACACCGCCACCGGACTTCTCCTCCTGAGCAACCTCGCTGCCTCGGCCTTTACGTTTCTGATGCTGTTCCCGGAATGGAAAAGCCTGCGCTTCCGCATGGATACCGCGCTCTGGAAAAAAGTACTGGCCTACGCGTTGCCTTTCGTAATTATCGGCCTCGGCGGCATGGTCAACGAAACCATCGACCGCATTCTCCTGCAAAAGCTCCTGCCCGGCACTCAGGAAGCCGCGAAGCAAACCGTAGCTATTTACAGCGCCAACTACAAGCTCGCCATTTTCATTACCCTTTTCATTCAGGCCTTCCGGATGGCCGCCGAGCCGTTCTTTTTCCGGGAAGCCGGGGCTGAAAACGCGCATAAAACCTACGCCCGTGTGATGAACTGGTTTGTGATTACCCTGTGCCTCGCCCTGCTCACCACAGTTTTGTTTCTGGATGTGTGGAAATACATGGTGGGTGCGCCCTACCGCTCCGGCCTCGGCATCGTGCCCATTTTGCTGTGGGCAAATGTGTGTCTGGGGGTGTATTACAACCTTTCCGTCTGGTATAAAAATACCGGAAAATTAGGGTACGGTACGGCCATCACACTTATCGGGGCAGCGGTTACGCTGGTTTTAAATGTTCTATTCATTCCCCGTTTTGGGATGTGGGCCGCCGCCTGGACCACCTTTGCCGCGTATTTTGTGATGGTGTTGCTTTCCTGGGTTTGGGGACAAAAGTTTTACCCCGTGCCCTATGATTTAAAGCGCATCGGCAGCTACCTCGGCATGGCGCTTTTGCTGCAAATGATTCATCTTTTTATGAGGGGCCATCTCTCCAAGCCCCTGTTGCTGATGGAAGGCGTGGCGCTGTTTGGGGTGTTTCTCTTTTTCGTTTTTTGGAAAGAAAAAGAAGGGCTTGGGCGAATGCCGGTGGTGGGGAAATGGGTACGGAAAGTGGGGTGATTTTCCGGAAATTCAGATACCCGTCAGGTTTCAAAAACCTAACAGGCATCTGAACAGAAAGAAAAAGGCCGGCCCGCACGGTTTCAGGTGTTGGGGAAATGGGTGCGGTGGTGAGGTGGATTTGGGTATTGGTGGTCAAAAGCTATTCTGGCTCACCTTCTAAATCTCCTGAGTAAAATCTACAGACGTATTCAAGCACCAATTTTTTCTGGGCTTCGGTTATGTTTAACTCATCCACGTAATACTTATCAACGTATGCTTGACTGGAACCCGCATCAAGTGCAATTATTATAGCACGCTGCTCATCGATACCAACTTCTACTAGATAGGCTGCTAGTATTTCTCTGGGGTCTACGTTTGCGTCTTTCGATAACATTTGCGAATAGATCTTTTAAATACAAATATAAGGCTAAGATCTTTATTTTTGCAATGATTCTTCTCGCCCTGATTATTTTGAGCAAAAAAGGAATGAAACAACCATTGCTTCATCATCTCCCTACTATCTTTTTAATCCAGTTATTGGTCCAGTACAGAAATAACTGGTTAGAAGTCCGATTGATGCTCAAAGGCGCTTACTCAACGCACTTTTTGTTTTATTCAGAGGAAAATATTCTGCTGGATGAAGGCTGTGATTCAGAAACTTCAAAAACTACATTGGATGACTTTTTGAACCGATATAGGAATGGGTCTTGGAAACTAACGCAGATTGTGTAACAAACATGTTTTTGATTCAATACCAACCGTCTCTACCAGTCAGGAAAATTAGCCATGTTTCAAATGAAGCGCTATTCAAGATTTACTAATAAGCCAATGGAGTTCCTTTATTTTCAGGAAAATATGGTCTTCTGATTCTTCTTCACAACACTCTTCAAAATGACGTTCCTCCTCATCATAAATATACTCCAAAATTTCCTTCATCAATGCGTCCTTTCGGTCTGTTGCAGAAACCGCGCGAATCTTCCGTTTCAACAAATCACCGGTTTCTAAGGTCATCCTCTCTAATTCAAAGACCCTTCTCGCCTTTGCAAGTGCTTCTTTATAATCGGTTGCCGGAATTTTCACCGACCGATGATATACTTCCTCCAGTTCGATCTCAAAGATTTTCATAGCCTGTTTTTTTATAGTTGCCTTTTCCGGAAAATTCCACTAAGCCTTTGTCTCTTAACACCTGTAATTGCTGCCGGATTTTGTCTTTGATAAAATTATTGTTCGGGAATTTCTGTTTCAATTGTCCCTCAAACCGGTAAAGTGCTTCCAACGTAAAAGAGGTTTCCGGTATCTGGTCTAAACAGCGCATGATTTCCAAAAGCCAGCCTTTCGATTCATTGCTTTTCGCCCTTAAAAATAAGGTTTTCTGAAACGTTTCCCGCACCGTTTCCGGATTTACGGGTTGCGCATCTTTCACCAGAAACACTTTGCCCGCCGTTGCTATTTTGGAGATGTCGATGTTGCAACCAACCCAGCCTGCGCGCCTTGCAGTTGGGGAAAGCGGTGCTCTTTGAATGATGATTTCCGGTGTAAAAAATTGCTTCGGGACGATGAAAAAATTATCCACCGTCCATTGCCTGGAGTAGGTCAGAAAAAAGAAATTTGGATTGTTTTGGGCCTCAATCCGGTTTATCATGCTGGCATAAGCGCCGTCGCTCACAATTCCCGACAGCTTTCCGGCCTTGCTTTTCAGTTCAAATTCTTCCCGGCAATTCGCACAGTAAAAATCAGCAACAGGCCGGTTATTTTCAAACTCCCGAAGCGGCAGATTTCCGCATGAAGGGCAATAAGAGTTAGTGAGTACCCAGCTTTCCGTCAGCACCCGCGCAATCTGCGAATTACTGCTGTAACCCACTGCCAGTTGCGTGTCAAAAGCCAGATTCATTATAACGAAATTTTGTCCGGATTGGATACCTGCAACCCCAAATGTAAGCCCCTTCCCGATACCCTTCGCAGCTCTTTTTTAGGCTATATTTTCCGGAAATTTCCGGAAAACCTATAAGGTTTGGAAGCCTTACAGGTTTCCAAAAGCGCCAACTTCGGGCCGTTTTATTTGTTTTCAGAAAGCCCTTAAAAAGCTTCTTCTTCCATGACCATCCTCGCCTACGACGCCACCTTCGGCGGCTTTCTCACCGCCGTTTTTGAGGTGTATGAGCGCAAGCTGGGTGCGGTAAAGATTTTGCCGGAGGCCGAAGCGCAGGCAGGCCTTTTCGGGAATCTCATCCACATCCAGACCGTAGAGGAAAAGCAACTGCGCGTGTGGCGCGGATTGCAGAAAAAGCTATCGGTGGAAGGGTTGAAAAAATTGTATTCTGCCTTTCTTTCCGAACTACCGGGCTGGGAAGATTATGCCTTATCAGCTATCCGCCACGTCTTTTCTCACACCGAAAATGTAGAAGAAGACTTTGGCCATGAAGGCATTTTATGGATAGCGCAAACGGCCCGGAAAGTATGGCGCGAAAAACACCGGATGGAAGCCTTTGTGCGGTTTCAAAAGCTGGGCGACGGCCTTTTCTATGCCTTTGTAGAGCCCGATTCCAACGTGCTGCCAATCATCACCGCGCATTTTCGCAGCCGCTATGCCGATCAGGATTGGATTATTTATGACGGCAAACGTCGCTACGGCATTCACCACAACAGCGCCACCGGCGAAATCAAGGAAGTGCAGTTGGAGTGGACCGAAGGGGCCGTTTCCGGAAAACCAGACGCCACGATTCTCGACGAGCGCGAAGCATTGTTTCAAACCCTGTGGCGCGACTACTTTAAGCACACCGGCATTCCGGCGCGCAAAAATCCGAAGTTGCACCTGCAACACATGCCCGTGCGCTACTGGAAGCATTTGACGGAAAAGATGATTGGCTAATGGCTCAACTTCTACTGTCTCCCCAAAATTATCAGCAGGTATTTACATCCCGAAGGTGCATCAGGGCAAGATGCAGTTTACCCGGCGCGTACAGGCGTTGTAGAAGCGGCTTTTTCCGGAAATTTCCGGAAAAGCCAAGCCCTGTTACTTACTCCTTCCCCCCGCAGCTGCATTGCTTGCGTTCAGGTGGGTATAGATGACCTTTTTGTAAGCAGTGCCCAGCTCGCTGTAGGAAGCCGGCAGGTATTGCTGTGCATACACCAGCCCAATGACTTGCGCTTCCGGATCGGCCCAATAATGGGTATTGAAAACGCCACTCCAGGCAAAGGTGCCCACGCCCGGCGTGCCTGCGGAATGCCCTTCTTCTGAAACCAGCGCAAAGCCCAACCCGAACGAAAATCCGGGCGCAATGCCTTCCGGAAGTTGATTGGTAATCATCATTTCCACCGTTTCAGCCTTCAAAAGCCTTTGGCCTTTGTAAACGCCTTTGGCTAAAAGCATTTGCAGGAAACGGGCGTAGTCGGCGGTTGTGGAAACCAGCCCGGCACCCCCCGAAAGATAAAGGCCGTTTTCCAAAGGATAATTTGGCTGTATGTAACCATAAAGCGGGTCCGTTACCTTCTTAAAACCGTCGTCTTCTTTTTGGGAAAGCGACACCAGCCGGTGGGCTTTTTCGTTCGGCAGCCGGAAATACGTGTCGGTCATCTCCAACGGCTGAAAGATTCTTTTCCGGAAAAAAGCGTCCAGCGACGCTCCGCTCACCACCTCCACCAGATAGCCCAAAACATCAGTGCTCAATCCGTAGGTAAAGGCCGCGCCGGGCGGGTGCGCCAGGGGCAGCGCGGCCAGCTTTTCCATGCCGTTTTTCAGGCTGCCCCGCTCCCCCACACCGGCCCGGATGCCTTCTTTCAGATAGACAGGCGTCATTTTGGGGTCGCCGGTAATCATCGGGTAGCTGATGCCGGAAGTATGGCGGAGCAGGTCGCGAACGGTGATTTCGCGCGGGGCCGGAACGGTTGTGTAGCTGCTGTCGGCAGGATTCCATTCGGCCAGCACGCGCGCATTTTTGAATTGCGGAATGAACCTAGAAACCGGGTCGTCCAGTTGGAGTTTTTCTTCTTCCACCAGCATCATCACCGCCACGCTCGTCACGGCTTTGGTTTGCGAAGCAATCCGGAAAATACCGGTGGTTTGCAAAGGTTGCCGGGTGGCCACATCGGCGTAACCAAACGCTTTGTTGTACACCACCTTTCCTTCCTGAATCAACAAGACATTCACACCGGCCACCTCCTGCGTTTTCACCAGCCGGGCGGAAAGCGAATCCAGTTTTTGGCTTAAGGAAGTGCTTTGCGCAATGCTGCTGAGCGAAACCGCGCAGCAAACAGTAAGAAGAATTTGGCGGAACATCGGAATGCGTTTCAATCAGCGCACTAAAATAAAGGTGCAGAAACTGGTTTCATAACGCAGGGAGAAAGCCTCGCTTGAGCAGGCCTTAAAAGCCTTCATAAGAGGAAATTTTCCGGAAAATCCACCCCTTAAACCACCGCCTCCACCCGCACCCTTCGCGCATTTGCCTTCGCCACCGTCCGCTTATTCGCCACCCAAAAAATAATCGGAAACACCAGCAGTGTTAGCACCGTCG
>JAEWBT010000132.1 GCA_023391015.1 Bacteroidota bacterium | reverse complement strand
GTTTCAATTCCTCTCGGTTCAATTAAAGCGCCGCGCAGGATACCCTTACCCGCCAAACGCTCTCGTTTCAATTCCTCTCGGTTCAATTAAAGCTTCCGGAAATTATACCGCCACCCGCCACCTGATAAGGTTTCAATTCCTCTCGGTTCAATTAAAGCACGTAGCGCAGGATTTTGGCCCCATCCAATACAAACGTTTCAATTCCTCTCGGTTCAATTAAAGCATACCCAAAAACGAAACTAAAATTTTCCGGAAAACAGTTTCAATTCCTCTCGGTTCAATTAAAGCCATTACCTCCAATGTTTCATTAGACCTGCTGAAGATGTTTCAATTCCTCTCGGTTCAATTAAAGCGCAAGGGCAGCATGTGGATTTAGCCGGAATGCGCGGTTTCAATTCCTCTCGGTTCAATTAAAGCAAACGAGTGTTGCGAACGAAGCAGACGATTTGCTAGTTTCAATTCCTCTCGGTTCAATTAAAGCTATGGCTTTCACCACAACATCGAACGATGCCGTTTCTGTTTCAATTCCTCTCGGTTCAATTAAAGCAGATGACCTTATTGAAATCAATGGGGCGGTTTACGAGTTTCAATTCCTCTCGGTTCAATTAAAGCGGACTACGCAACGGTGGGTCGCACCTTCTACCGCTTGTTTCAATTCCTCTCGGTTCAATTAAAGCCCCCAAAATTCCATATACAGCCCCTAACATGGAGATGTTTCAATTCCTCTCGGTTCAATTAAAGCTGCAGGTTGCGTTGGCATAAAGGATTTCTTTGCCGTGTTTCAATTCCTCTCGGTTCAATTAAAGCCCAAAGTTGTGAAGGAAGGCGATCGTTATGTTGCTCGTTTCAATTCCTCTCGGTTCAATTAAAGCCGCCAACATCATCCGAAGCAATGTGTCTTTGGACAATTGTTTCAATTCCTCTCGGTTCAATTAAAGCGGCATCTATCACGCCAATTATTGTCGCGCAAAAGAAGTTTCAATTCCTCTCGGTTCAATTAAAGCCCAAATTGGAAGGATCACCACGGAAGATTTAGCTGCGTTTCAATTCCTCTCGGTTCAATTAAAGCAAAAAAGAGGAGGCGCAGCGGGCTTTGGGCGAAAAGTGTTTCAATTCCTCTCGGTTCAATTAAAGCCCCGCAGTACGCCAAAGGTCGTAAAGGTGGCCCTGCGTTTCAATTCCTCTCGGTTCAATTAAAGCTCCAAATCTGCGATGGAGTGGGTGTCTAAAAGCTCTGTTTCAATTCCTCTCGGTTCAATTAAAGCTAAGCAATGGACGCGGGCCCGGTTCCGGAAACCCTTAGTTTCAATTCCTCTCGGTTCAATTAAAGCAATTGTTCCCGGAAAAATGCGCGTTTGCGCGCGTGGTTTCAATTCCTCTGGGTTCAATTAAAGCGCTTATCAAAGACGGGCACATCGCGCCGGGCGAAGTGTTTCAATTCCTCTCGGTTCAATTAAAGCTCGGGCCACCCGCCGTCCCCAGCATAACCGCCCCTGTTTCAATTCCTCTCGGTTCAATTAAAGCCTGGGCCAAACGAAAGATGGCTTTTTCGAGAACATCAGTTTCAATTCCTCTCGGTTCAATTAAAGCGCGCGTCTATGGCTGCGCAAAACGAATAGGCGATGAGTTTCAATTCCTCTCGGTTCAATTAAAGCTGGTAGCGCGTGCGCCGAGGCGGAAGCGAATAGCATGTTTCAATTCCTCTCGGTTCAATTAAAGCAAGCGTAAAAACAAACAAAACTTAAACCCCTATGCGTTTCAATTCCTCTCGGTTCAATTAAAGCAACAAAGGGTTACCGACCAAAAGCTCATTGCAGAATGTTTCAATTCCTCTCGGTTCAATTAAAGCGGGCAGCAAACGCCAGCGATTTCTACACCGGCACGCGTTTCAATTCCTCTCGGTTCAATTAAAGCTTTTCTTTTAAGCGCAGGAGCCGCGGGGCGGTTTCGTTTCAATTCCTCTCGGTTCAATTAAAGCCTGGAGCAACTGGCGTTATCCCACGCCCTGCACGGTGTTTCAATTCCTCTCGGTTCAATTAAAGCCAAAATACCTATGTACTGCCGGTAGTGGGCTATTAGTTTCAATTCCTCTCGGTTCAATTAAAGCGAGCAATAGCAACGAGTACAAATATTACCCAGTTTTGTTTCAATTCCTCTCGGTTCAATTAAAGCCCGTATGTCAAAGATCTGTACCACGCTGATTCTCAACATCCGGACGACTGCAAAAATAGCGATTGAATGCCCCCAAAAGCGTCGACCCTCAATAACCGGATTTTGCCCGGCCACCGACGACTCACCCGAAAGCACCAAATAATGCCGTTTTTCCGGAAAATCAGGAGTGCTGCCAATCCAATATCGGCCTTAATTCCTACAAAAAATTATCGGTGGACGCCTTTTCCACCCCCACAATTTCCTTTTCCATAAACTTTAAATCCCGGTTTTTAAACAGAATAATACTGTCTTCCTCCTCGTTCATCTGTTTCCGTGCCTGATGCAACAACTCTTTCAACTTCACCTCCGAAATCTCACCTTCAAACACCGAGTTCTGCACCCAGTTCAGGTAGCGCCGACATAATTTCAGCATCTTGCCGACCCGCTTCACATTCATATCGTACACCAAAATCACGTACATCAGTTCAGGAGTTCAGGGATGAGGATTGAGGGATGGGGAATGGATTGAAGGATGGAAGAATTGAAGCGGGTTTTTCGCTACGAGGCATTTTTCCAACCTTAACCTCCTGCAATTTAAACGATACCCTTCGCATCGCTCCGCTATCTGCTTTCTCACCTGCTTATTTTCCGGAAACTCATCCCTCATCCCTCATCCCTGCCTACCACCATGCCCGGAACGGCTTGTACTCCTCTATGTTCATCAGATGCTTGGTCAGCTTGTAGCACTCCAGCTTCACGAGGTGCTTATACGTCACATGGCGGCCCAGACTCCGGTGGCGAATGGTCTCCTTTAACCGCTCTTCAAACACCTCTACAAACTTCCTTCGCCCGCTTTCCTTCATCACGCAACCGCCGACGTCTTTCATAAAATCGCGCTCCGACAGCTCTTTTTTGTTCAACACCCGGAAGATCGTGCGGTCTACCAACAAGGGCTTAAATATCTCGGCCAGATCCAGCGCAAGGGAAAAGCGGCGCACGCCCGGCTCGTGCAAAAACGAAATCGTCGGGTTCAGCTGCGTGTGGTAAATCTGACCCAGGCACACGGCGTAGCACATGGCGTTGCCGAACGAAATCAAGGCATTCAGCTCGTTTTGCGGCGGTTGCTTGGTGCGCTGCCCAAACGTAAAACCAGATACGCCCACCAGCCGCTCAAAGGTGCTGTAATACACCTGCCGGATATTGCCTTCCAGTCCCATCACCTCGTCTACGCGCTGCGCCTCCGGAATTTGCGAGACATAGCCTTCCATCTGGGCAATTTCGGCGGCCACGTCGCGGCCCCGACCGGCGTAGTACTTCAGGTTTTTGAGTAGATTGAACGCCGCACCCTCTACAAACTTTTTGGCCAGCACAATGCGCTTTTTGGGTTGGTGGTAATAGAGCGTTTGCGCTACCTGCAACTTGCCCGCCAACAGGTATTCCTTGGCCAGAAACGAGCCGGTGTAGTGCTCGTGGTAGTCAAAGAAATGTACCGAAATCCCGGCTTTACCGAGGAAGTTGTAGAGCGCCGAGTTGGCGTCCAGCGAGCCAAAAACAAAGAGGTCGCTTACGTTTTCTACGGGTAAATACCGGGTTTGCTGCACCACGCCTGCTTGGTCGGTGGCCACAAACTGAAGCGTGTTGTCTTTCCGGGAAAGCCGGCCGGGATTAAAAAGGTAAATGGTTCTTTTCATGGCGGAAACCTATTCTTCGGTGTAGCACAACTCGTAGTAGCTGCACTGTTTGCAAAACGGCTTATTAATAACCGGCGGACACCTTTCCGAGGAAATAATACGCAGAATATCGGCCTGCCAGAGGGGAATTTGGGTCCGGTCGGCATCGGTGAGCAACACTTCTTCGCGCAGGCGCAGTCGGGGATATTCCAGAATGCCCGTTACCCCGAAAATGCCTCTTTCCTCCAAAAGATAGATGTAGTACTTTACCTGCGCCGTGTGGGCTTCTTGGGCTTTGTTGCTGCGCTTGATTTCGTGAACCACTTTTTCTTTTGGGTCGTAGAAGTCAATCTTGCTGTTGCCAACAGTGATTTCCCGGTATTTTCCGGAACGCTCCAGGTAAGAAACCTCGTGCAGCAGCTTGCCGTCCTCCACCACCTCCGACGTTTTTTCCATCCGGATTTCGTTGGCGTGCAGCCACAGTTCGCGGTGGCAAATGTGGTAGAGGTTAATCAGCGTGGCGGAGACTTCGGGCATGGCGGGTATTTGATTTTACCAAAAATCAGCTGCCGAAAAATCCACGTCCGGTTTCATTCCTGTTTCGTAAGAATAGTACTTATCCGGTTCACCGAGGTATACAAAGCCGTAATCCTGCCAGTTAGGATAGGGCAAGGCAACGTTTGCCCGGATTTTTTGGGCCAGTTCCGGGAAAACCGAAATTGTGAACTTGCTTAAAACCGACTGAAAGCGGTGTCGGGCTTCGCGGTCTTTAATAAAATCACCGGATTTGACTCGCAGCGTTTCTATGTAATGGTTGAAAACTTTTTCACCACTCACTTTAGTTCCGTTCGCCAACAAAGCATCCGTTCCGGTGAGGAGTTCCATTTCTTTTTCGGAAAAGCAGCCTGCATCTAAATCCAGCGGAATAAACACCGATTCCGAGTCGCTTTCAATCAACTTGAAATCGCGGTCTATTTCCGGAAAGGCCAAGCCTCTCACCTTTTCTTCATAACCTGTAAAGGTGTCCAGTAAGCCGCCTTCTTTGCGGATGTAATCCTGAAGAATGTTTTCGTAGAACAGGTTGAAATCTTTTTCAGAAAGAATCTTCTCCCGATTCTCCAGGCCCAGCTCCTGCGCCGCCTTCAGGCGTGGGTCGCCTTTGTAAATGTTGGATTCACTGTCCAGATTAAACAGGTGAACGGTTGCCGTAGTCCGCTTAGCGTTTCGGTTAACGCGCCCGGCCAGTTGTTCGTCCGAATCTATCAGCGAGCTGTCCTTAAAACCGATGTCCATGTCTATATCCACCCCGGCCTCTACCACCTGGGTGCATATCAACAGGATGCGCGGGTTTTCCGTTCGGGTTTCTTCCTTTTTCAGCCAAGCTACAATCTCCTTTCGGCGCGGCTCCAGAATGGTTCCGGAAAGCAGCCGGATTTCGTACCCGGCCAGCACCGGATGCTTCGAACAAAGTCCTGCAAAAGCCGATGCCGATTTTTTGGTGATAAACTCAATGATACCGGCAACACTATCGTTGTTTTGCACTGCGAAAGCTTCACATTTTTCGGCCACTTCGTCTGCAAGCGCTTCTAAATAAGCACCCTTATCTTCAACCGATAGGGGCCGTTTTTTGCGCAGCCAATCAAAGTTGAATTGCACCCGGCCGCTGAAATTGGCGTTCCGGAAATAGGCTTGGGGCTTTTCTATCAGTTCCACCACCGCGTCTTTGCCCAACAGGTGCAGCTTCGGCAATGTGGCCGACATCACTACCACCCGGATATTAAACCGACGGGCGTAGTGCGATAAAAAGTAGTGTACGTGTTTCCAAAGCTTTGGGCTGTAGCTCTGGACTTCATCAATAATCACTACCGAATTGGCCAGCCGGTGGAGCAGGTAATTAACTTCTTTTCGGTTGCTTTTGAGGATGTCAAAAAAACGGACGTGCGACAGCAGCGTAATTGGGTACTGCACAAAAAGCCGGTCCACGTGGTTTGTCCATGCTGCCCCGTAAGCGCCTTCGTCGCCTGTTTTTTCCTGGGCTTCCGCTTTGCTGTGCAGTTGAATCAGCGTGGATTCATCCAAGCCGAGCTTCTCCTTTAAATCTTTATGGGTTTGGGTAATCAGGGTAGTAAACGGAAAGACGTAGAATAGCTTTCCCAGCCGCTTGTCTTGCGCCATCAGCTCTAAAGCAATCGCCAGTGAAAGATTGGTTTTCCCGGCTCCGGTGGGCGCTTCCAGGTAATAGAGAAAAGCGTCCGGCGCTTCCCGGATTTTCAGCACCACCTCGGCCAATAACTTTTGCCGCAACCGGTTCAGGTTTTCGTTGCTCCGCTCTTGAAGTGTTTCCCAAGGTTGGGCAGCCGTGGCCTCCAACTGGTCGTAAACCACCGCGTTGTAGCTTGCTTTCCGGAACCGGTGCAACAGCGCTTCAGTTTCTTCCGGGGTAAAAACGCCCAAGTCTTTTTTAGAAAGCTTGGTGTAATCGCCGCCTTCGGTCATGTAACCGAGCGTCGCCAGGTAATCGCTTGCGGTTAGCAGGGAAAAGCACAGTTTTAAAAGGGCGTAGCGGGCGAAAGCGGCTTTTGTTTCGGCAGTTTCCAAACAGGCCTTTGAAACGTCTTTTTGAAAGCTTTCTTTCTCTTCAATCAAACAATCATCATTCAAATCCAGGCCCATTTGGGCAGCGTATGCTTGCCAATGAAAGGCTTCTTTATTGCGCATCTCGCGCAAATAAAAACCAGAGGCATGGTGGTTCAGAATAACGTCAGCGAAGTCGTATATCAAACCCGTTAGCAGGTCTAAGTCCGCTTCGTCGTCTGTTATCGTTTCCGATTGTTTTAAAGCCCACTCTATCCACAGGTGTGCGCTCAGAATGCTGTGGCCGGAATCAAACACATTTTCCACCGGTTTGAAAGAAACCGTATTGCCTAAATGAACCTGATAGTTTTCATTCAGCTTGCCATAGTCGTGAAACGCAACAGCCGCCAGGAAGCTCAGTTTAATAAAATCGCCTACTGATTTTTGGCCTGCACCCGTAGCGTTGAACGCGTTCAAAATGTCGGCAATCAAACCATCAATAACAGGCTCCAGGCCATGGGCTTTTATTAACGCCAGGCAGCAGTCATTCACACGCCGAACGTGGTCTGTCAGCAACTCTTCTTTCGTGCCGGTTGGCGTGCTGGAGCCCGGCGTGTGGCCCCAGTATTTTTCAATTCCGGAAACACACGCCAGATCGGCCAGCAGCGGTTGAAGGGCGCTAAAAAGTTTGAATGATGTGGCGGTCGGCTTCATGCGTTATCGTCCAGAGATTTTCTAAGATTTCATCCGGTGCCAGGTCAAAGTCGGTAAACACGTACTTCCCCAACCGGTATTGTTCTTCTTTACCCATTTTTTGAAATCCGGTTGGCACTTGTTCTATGTTCATGAAAGTGCCCAACGTCCTACCGGCCCGCCTTCCACCCCGTTCTTTTTTCTGAAGCCGGTCTTCTTCGGTTTTTTGAAACACACTTGCTACCCGGAAAAAATCCTGCGGCGTAGCTTTTTCAAACTGCCATTCGGAGAAATTCTTCCAACATACCGGAAATTCGTTTTTGCCGAGGTACGGAATGTATGTCGCTTCACCTTTTTGCAACCGTCCCAAAAGCTTTGCTTCTATCTCGTTAGCATCGTCCAGCAATAGCCAAGTGCGGTAGGCAGGCTTAATAAGCGTTTGCTCGGTTACAATCAACGTGCTGCCGTCGTTGGCGTAGCCCACCGTGTTGGTGTAGGTAATCATCGTTTTCCGGAACTGCCCACGCTCCGCGCCCAGCGGCTGGATAGCCACCGGAATACCCTGCAGCTTACGCCGGTATTCCAGAATTTTTTCCTCGCGCATGTACTGCGCGTTGCCATAGCCGCTGAGGCCCAGTACCGCCCCCAACATCCCCAGCAGCGCCGGTTTGTGCAGCACGTTATAGGTCAGGTAGATGCCTTCGTTTACGTCCGGCTTTTTAAGGAAGCCAAAGTCGGCATGCCAGTCCACAGAAATCAGTTTCTGCATAACGTTGCTATTAGTTGGTCAGACTTTTTCCGGAAATCAGGTCGTAGCGCTGCGCGTTTTGCGGCGCGTTCAGCAGCTCGGATTGCTCCGGCAGGTAGTAGAGTTCCATACGCTCCACATCATCGCTGAAACGGTTCAGCAGCGCCGACACTTCGCTCAGGTCAATCTGCGCTTTTTGTCCCGGCTGCCGCTGGATTTTTACCATTTCCACAAATGAAGGCAACACCAGTTTAGAATCTTCTTTCAGTTGCACCCACAGCAGCAGCTCGTTTTCGCTGCCCGCTTTAGACGCCGAATCCAGGTACGTTACGCCTACGCGCATCCCTTCTTTCAGGCATTCCATATCGCGGTCGGTCAGTCCGGTTACCTCGCCGTTGAATAAACCCACGAGGTCGGACAGATTAGCCGGGTTTACGGAGAAATGATAGACGTAATGCCCTTCCCGCAGCTTGCTTTGCCGGCCCAGCGTGGTTTGCGCCGCTTCGGCCTCACTTCCGGAGTCGGTGCTAAACGGCGCACTGATTTGCTCGGAATAGACCTCGCCCACCGGCCCGTCGTTATTAAAAAACTGGTTCAAGCCATGGGTAAACTGCACCGGCCCATGGATAGAAAGGTTAATCGTGGCTTTACCTTTTTTGGCGGCAAACGTGCTGCCGAACAAGCGCACGTCCTGAATGCTCAACAGCTTTTTCAGGGCGCCTTTTTTATCTTTCGCCTCGGCGTCTTTAGAAAAATCGCTGCCGGTCAGTTCGGTGTAGGTATCGGCCAGCGTCAGCGGGTTCATGTTGTCGTTGAGGCGGCGGAAATACAACACGCCACCGTCGCCCTTGCAAACGTTCTTTAGGTAGCGGCGCACGGTGTGCTTCAGGGCCTTGTCCGTGGCGTACACACGGCCATCGGGCAGGGTGCGCGGCTGATGCGAAAAGTCAGCGTTGAAGTTGGAGTTAATGGCTTTCACGATTGCGCAGCCATAGACGCGGTTGTTGAACTGGTTTGCCATAAAGAGCAATTGAATAAGTGGATTATTTTAAAAGGATTTCAAAATGTGCAAGGCTTATAGACTTGTCAAGTCCTCGGACATTTTACTGATAGACTTGACAAGTCTTTGAGAGCGCAGTTTCCGGAAAAGGGTTAGGCTGGAACTTCCTCTTTGGCTGCCTCAGCTTTCTTTTCGTAAATCGCCGATTTAGAGAAGTAGCCGGCCAGCAGCATCGGCATCAGGTCTTTCATGTTTCCGGAATAGTCGTAACCCAGCACCGCTGCCATCAGGGTGTCAAAACGCGACTTGCCTTTAAAGCGGTCAATGTCGTGCATGTACATCTGGAACGTACGTCCCAGCGCTTCTTTAAATTGAGTTGCCGAAGTCTTTTGCAGGAAAGGCTCCAGCATGGCGTGGGAAGGGGTGTCGGCTTTGGAGCGGGAGAACAGGTAGTCAATCACCTGACCGGCAGCAAAGGCAAACTCTTCGTCGCTACGAAGCGTGGTATCGGCTTCGGTTTCGCTTTGGGTAATGTCGCGCATTCGTTGGCGCAGGGCGGTAATTTTTTCAGGCATATCGGTAACAGTTGAGTTGGATAAAGGAGTTAGAGGCTTGAAGTAGTTCCAAAGTGAAAACCAGCGGTTGAGTTTTTTGCAGATGTCAGTTTCGCGGGTGTGAAAGCGTTTTTCGCTATTCCATTCATCGTGGCGCAAGTCGTCCAGAATGCCTTCGCGTACAATCTGGTGAAACATTTCCCGGCTCACGGCGCTCACCCGCGATTTATAGATGTAGTCGTACCACGGCTTGCGGTACCGAATCAGCATTTCGTAGAGTGCCGGTGTCTGGTATTTCGGGTCAAAATCCAGGTCGTCAAAGTAGCGATAGCGCAGCGGCATATCCGGTCCCATTTGGGTAACCAGCTGATTCCGGAAAAGGGGAATCAAAAGCGTTTTTTCCAGGTCAAAAATGGTTTTTACGCGCAGGACTTTTGCTTCGCCTTCTTCTACTTTTCCACCCTCTATCTCCGGTGTAAAAAGCGGGTAGATAACGGCATCAGTTTCGTAGCGAAACGCCGGGATGAAATCCACATCCAGCAGCTTTCCGGCCAAGATGTAAAACAGGTAGTAGTTACCAATATCGGCATTCCGGCCTTCAGCCAGCTTGCGCATCAAGGCGTGAAACCCGGCCTCTGCCCCCACTTCCCGAATGGTCCGCACCGCTACCTCGTTCAGCTCCGGCTCGTCAATAAAGACCGGTAGCGGTCGGGTAGAAAACGCTTTTGCCTGGCGCAGCAGGTCAAATTGTTTCAGTAGTTGGGCCTCTTCCTGGCTAATACGGCTGCCAATACTAAACGATGCCGTTTGATGTTGCAGGTATGGCTTTTTCTGGTTGTCGCCGTTGTAAAATCCACTCAAACCGTACACCTGCCCGTCATCCGCTTCAACGTTGTAGTCATTCTTATTAAACAAACTATCACCTTGGTAGCGGCCATTGGCCAGCCGATATTCTTCCAGTGAAAAATTGTCTAAGTAAAAAATAATATTGTCGCCCGGTTTTAAAGCAGCGTAGTTTTTGTTTTCGGCCAGAAAATCGGGCAGGACGTTACAAAAAGTAATAAACGCATCCACAACCATTTGCTGTTCTTCGGTCAGTTCTACTTTGCACTTGCGAACGGCTTCCCGGAAATAGCGGGGCACCTGCGTAGCAAAATCATCTGCCATCCACTTCTTATCCTCCAGACTTTGTTTTTTCAGCCGGAACGCAAACGGCGAAGCCGACTGAATCTTTTTATCTGAGATAGACTTATTGCTGTCCACCGGATTGATATGCATCGCCCGTGGCAAAATTTCCGCACGGGTTACATCTCCCACCTCAACAACGCCGGTTTTCTTCGGAATGCGAATCAGTTCTTCTTGCACCACGCTAATTGCGCCCTCGTTTGCGTCGTAGTGAAGCAAAAAGTGTAGGCCTTCCGGCGGCGTTGCGTAGTCCGACAGCCGAATGCCGTCCTGTTCCAGGCGGCGGGTAAATTCTATTAGTTCTTGTAGCATGTCAGGATCAGAATTCTATTGTTAGTTGTTTTCCGTTTTCTTCATTATGACTTCTAGGCGACCGCACTGTCCTTAAAGGCGAGACTATCCTACCGCGAGTTCTTGTTATAAAGCAGTTACCGTAGCAACAAGTTTCTTCCGATAAATCCCAGCAGCAAGTACATTTGCCGCAAGTAGAACAGTAATCGCGATGAGAAGAGAAAGTGGTTTTCATCTCAGTGGTATTTAGAATTGAAAGAACAGGAAAACTCCTTATTTTTCAAACTTCACAAGATGTGTGCCACAATATGTTTTTAAGTCATTTTGTCTATAAAGGTGAAATTTAGTCGCATTTACTGACAAATGGGTTGTTTTTGAAGTAAGGGTTAGAAAAGGAATTGAAACGTGGTTTTTATCATTGATAGAACCAGAATTGAACCGTTCTAACTCCTACTTCAAGCTCCCATAAGATATTCCAGTGCATTGCCCAACACCGACGTTCCAGCAGAACGCAATCTGTTCCGCACTTCCGCTCACAATCACCGGGCAAACGGTAGCCTTGCTTTGGGTGCCCTTATAGTTTACCAGTTTCACCCTTGGCCGTAGGTAATACCGGTCAAAAGCGACGGATGCGCCTTCAGTCGGCAGGCCTGCGGCGGCCAGTTTGGTGTGCAACACCTGGGTGAGCAGTGCGTCGGCCTCGTCGCCGTCTTCGTAGGTCAGGTATTTGGTGGCCGTTTCCGGAATCTCACCGTGCGCTTCCATCTTATGACGAATGTGTTCTGGCAGTTCTGCGAACGGCACTTCTTTACGCACCAGCACCGGTGAGGCCACGCCAAACCGCGCTTCGCCGGTATCTACCATCGGTGCCTGTTGCAAGTGCGTCGCCTCGGCCACCATACCAAAGGCAAAATGAGCATCTTCCTGAATGCCCTGCATCAGTTGCAGCAACACATCCGAATCCGGCGAGCTAAACGTAAGTTGCGCGCCTTCCGGAAAATGCAGCCCTTCACGCCGCTTCACACCACCTTGTAGCCAGCCCAGCGAGTAGAGGCTCACGCTGTCGTGCAGCGCGTTGTCTTTACCAATGCATCTGTGAATGAAACCTACCACTTTTGGCAGGTGATTAAACGGAACGGTATGAGTATTGGGACTAAAACGGATAAGCGCGCGCATTGCTAAAAAGGCCTTTGATGACCACAATACTAATGCGTTATTTCCGGAAAAAGAAACATTTTTGAAAATTTCTCCATGACGCAGTTTGGCGTGTTATCCGCTCAACTTCGCGGCTTTTTTCGCCTCGTTCAGGCAGTTATTTTCCGGAAACAAAGCGCGTTTTCCGGAAATATTTAAGGATGCCAAAACCTTTCCTGGTTGCGAATCTGCCCGCCAACAACTACCAGAGCAAAGAAACGGTTATCAGCACCTAAAATATTGCTGCTTGTAATCCCTGAAAGCCTGCGGAGACAAAAAACTTTAAAAGCGCTATTTTGACGGCCCAAAACCTTTCTCTATCTTTCGAGCAAACACCGCTCTTGTTTATGATTGCAGGCGTACTAAAAGAATCGCAGCCCGAAACCCGCGTTGCCCTCACGCCCGAAGCCGCCGGGGCGCTCGTCAAAAAAGGACTGGAAGTTTGGGTAGAAAGTGCGGCCGGCCAGGGCGCTTTCGCCGACAACGCGGCCTACGAAGCCGTCGGGGCCCAAATCACTTCGCGGGAAAACCTGCTGCAAAGCGCCAATGTTCTGCTTTGTATTCATCCGCCGATAGATTTCTCGCCCAAAAACGGCCAGGTGCTTATCGGGCAATTCAACGCTTTAGGAGCACCACAATGGGCAAGCCGCTGGGCAGCGACCGGCGCAACGGTTTTTTCTTTAGACCTCTTGCCCCGCACCACCCGCGCACAGGCGATGGACGTGCTGTCTTCGCAGGCCAATATCGCCGGTTACAAGGCTGTGTTGCTCGCCGCCACTACTTACAGCCGCTACCTGCCCATGTTTATGACCGCCGCCGGTTCGGTGCCGCCCGCCAAAGTGCTGATTCTCGGCGCGGGTGTGGCTGGCTTGCAGGCTATCGCTACGGCGCGTCGCCTCGGTGCAGTGGTAGAAGTGTTTGACACCCGTCCGGCGGTAAAAGAAGAAGTGGGCAGCCTCGGGGCCAAATTTATTGAGGTGGAAGGCGCGGCAGATGCCTCGGCAGCGGGCGGCTATGCCGTGGAGCAATCGGAGGATTTTAAAGCGCGGCAGGCAGCCAAAATCGCGGAGCACGTGCGCAAAAGCGATATTGTAATTACCACAGCGCAAATTCCCGGAAAACCTGCCCCCAAATTGATTTCGCTGGAGGCCCTGGAAGGTATGCGCGCCGGTTCGGTCATTGTTGACCTAGCGGCGGCTACCGGCGGCAACTGCGCCCTCTCCCGCCCCGACGAAACGGTGGTTCACAACGGCGTTACGATTCTCGGCCCTACAAACCTGCCCGCCACAACGCCCGCCGATGCCAGTAAGCTGTTTGCGAAGAACATGACCAATTTCCTTGCGCTCCTTATCTCCAAAGAAAACACACTGCAACTCCCATTTGATGACGAGCTAGTCGCCGGTGCCTGCCTCACCCACGAAGGCAAAGTAACGAACGAACGCGTCGCTGCCTTAATTACTCAATAGCTCAATGGCTGTGAAAATCTGTGAGAAAAAGACGGCACGCGGATACCACAGATTCAGACGAATTTTTCCGGAAATAAACCTGTATAAACCCTTTCTCAACCCATAAACTTCCATGGAAACGCTTTCCGTTTTTTTCCTTCAGCACCAGCAACTTATCACCATTGTCATTCTCTCTATTTTCCTGGGAATTGAGGTGATTGGACGCGTGCCGAGCGTGTTGCATACCCCGCTGATGAGCGGTGCCAACGCCATTCACGGCGTTGTGATTATCGGGGCTATCATCGTGATGGGTACCGCTCCGGCGGATGATTATCTGGCCCTGACACTGGGTTTCCTGGCCGTAGTCCTTGGTACGCTCAATGTGGTGGGCGGCTTCGTGGTGACGGACCGGATGCTGCAAATGTTTGCAAGTAAGAAGAAGAAGGACTGATGCTGCAATTGTGAAGATTCCCTTCGGGAATGACAAAAAGAATGCGTCTTATCCGCCCTAAAAAAATTGTGTTCCAAGCGAAACACCCTAAGCATCCATGAACCCCTTCGCCCGCTTTCTCAACGAACAAAGCCTGCTCTTATTCTGCTACCTTATTGGCTCTATCACCTTTATTCTGGGCCTGAAAATGCTGTCGCGACCCGATAGCGCGCGGCGGGGCAACCTGGTGGCTGCCGGGGGCATGGCGCTGGCTATTTTGGCAACGATTTTCCTGTACCGTTCTCCGCAAACCATTGAACACCTTGGCAACAAAGGCTGGATTTTCGCCGGACTGCTCGTGGGCGGCGTACTGGGCACGGGGATGGCGCGGCGCGTGCAGATGACGGCCATGCCGGAAATGGTGAGTCTTTTCAACGGCACCGGCGGCGCGTGCGCCATGCTGATTTCCATCGTAGAATTTCACGACGACCCGAACGCGTCGGGCGGCAAATTGCTGATTATCCTTTTGGGAATGATTATCGGAACGGTGTCGGCGACCGGCTCGGCAGTGGCGTGGGGCAAGCTGGCCGGGAAAGTGAAAGACCGGACGGTTCCAGCAGGGCAAATGCTGAATTTCCTGTTGCTCGGCGGAATGGTGGCGCTCACCGTCTGGATGCTGCTGGGCGGCCCGGTAGCGCTTTTCTGGGCGATTCTGGCACTCTCGGCAGCTTATGGGGTGCTGTTCGTGTTGCCCATCGGCGGTGCGGATATGCCGGTGGTAATTTCGCTGCTCAACTCGTTTACCGGCGTAGCGGCGGCCTTTGGCGGCTTTCTTTATGACAATCCGGTGATGCTGACAGGCGGTATTCTCGTAGGTTCGGCAGGCACCATTCTGACAATTTTGATGTGCAAGGCGATGAACCGCTCGCTCAAAAACGTGCTATTGGGGTCGTTCGGCGGCGGCACAGTTTCCGGAAATGGCCCAGCGAAAGAAGCCGGTCATTACAAAGAAGTATCCCTCGCCGACGCAGCTACGCTGATGGCCTATGCGAGCAAAGTCCTGATTGTGCCGGGTTATGGACTGGCAGTAGCGCAGGCGCAGCACGCGTGTCACGAGTTGGAGAAACTGTTGGAAGCGCGCGGGGTGGAAGTCGCTTACGGCATTCACCCGGTGGCGGGCCGGATGCCGGGCCATATGAACGTATTGCTTGCCGAAGCCGACGTGCCCTACGAAAAACTCCTGGAAATGGAAGACGCCAACGCGGGCATGGGCGCGACTTCAGTCGTGCTGATTCTGGGCGCTAATGACGTAGTGAATCCGGCAGCAAAGGAAGACCCGGCCTCGCCCATTTATGGGATGCCGATTCTGGAAGTAGAGAAAGCAGACCACGTCATCGTCAACAAGCGCAGCATGAAACCGGGTTATGCCGGCATTGAAAACGACCTGTTTTTCAAACCCAAAACCAGCATGCTGTTTGGCGATGCCAAAAAGGTGTTGGGAGAGCTGGCCACGGCGTTGAAGGAGGTGTAGAAAAGGAATTGGGAGTTAGGATTTTGTAGAGACGATGCATGCATCGTCTGTGGAATTAGAGTGGAATTAGAGGATGGGAATTTATGGATTCTTGTAGCGACAAGGCATGCCTTGTCACTACTCCGGACTGAATACGTCCTTAAAAACGGCTTCATTTTTCCGGAAAACATCCTTTAAAAGCAAAAGCCGGTCGGTGGATTCGGTCACCGGCTGGGTGTGGGTGTCGCTCCGATTGCTGCCAGATGCCAAGTTCCATCCCATTCTTCAAAAAGGGCAATACAATCGCGCAGCTAGCGACAGGCACTGCCATTGGGTGCCCAGCGGATGGTGCTGAACTCGCCCACATAAATCCGGGTATTGTGGGGCAGTTGCCAGTCACGTACCTGCCCGGCCATGCGCCGATATAAACTTCACCGGGAGTCCGGATCAATGGATATGGTTTCGGGCTCGTTGGCGAGGTCGTATCCCCAGACGGCTTTTTCATGCCGGAAGGCAATCGGGATGTCTTTCCAAGCGAGGCGAAGGGCAACATCAGCTTAACATACCAGATGTTTTCGCGCAGCCACTGGCGATACGCTTCGGACGAGGCAGTGGCGGCAGGCGATTTTGGGAAACCGCCCCAAGTAAGCTGCCAGTTCCAGCTCGCCCAGGTCTTTCGCAGTAGCGCGGGTAGGAATGATTGCACCTCCAAGGCGGGCGGGCGGCGATTGGCTGTGGCCATTAAAGACCTGTATGGACACTAAAATCAGGAGCGTCCAAAAGCGAGTCGCCATGCAACGGTTTTGCTTTTTTACAAAGAAAATGGCGTGGTGTCAGAAAAAAATTTGCACCAATAAAATTCCGCCTTACATTTGCCCTCCCCAAACCGAAAGGCACGGGAAAGTTCTTTATAAAAACAAGCCGCTTTAGCTCAGCTGGTAGAGCAACTGATTTGTAATCAGTAGGTCGCTGGTTCGATTCCGGCAAGCGGCTCTCTTTGGAGAGACCAAAGATTTTAGATAAAAGAGAATCCGTCCTTTCTTCTTTTATCTTTCTACTTTTGTCTCCAAAAAAATGGGCAGTTGGCCGAGTGGTTAAAGGCGACAGACTGTAAATCTGTTCACTTACGTGTACGGAGGTTCGAATCCTTCACTGCCCACACATACACCAGAGCATGTGTCATGTTTTATGTGTCATGTTTCATAACCCGTGAGACATGACACATAAAACATGACACATGACAAGCGGGAGTAGCTCAGCTGGTAGAGCGTCAGCCTTCCAAGCTGAATGTCGCGGGTTCGAATCTCGTCTCCCGCTCACAAGACTTACTTCTTTGTGAGTTTTTGCTGTTGTAGCTCAGTGGTAGAGCACTTCCTTGGTAAGGAAGAGGTCGGCAGTTCAATCCTGCTCAACAGCTCCAGCATTTTTTAAAGCCGCCTTGTCAGGTGGCTTTTTTATTTCCGGAAATACCCTTCGTTTTCCACCACATTTCCGGAAACAAAAACCTTGGCAGCCCCTTTTCCCCCGCGTGGAAGCACCTTTCGCGCCCCGTCGAAATGTTTTTCTAAAAAAATACAGAAAAAACGGTTGGACAGGTCGAAAGGATGTTTTGTGGAAATAAAAAAATTCGTACTTTCGCAGCCGCAAGGCGAAAACCTGCAATTAAACACCTTATTTAATCCAAACAAACAATGGCAAAAGAGACGTTCAAGCGGGAGAAACCGCACGTTAACATTGGCACCATCGGCCACGTGGACCACGGTAAAACCACGCTGACGGCTGCCATCACAAGTCACCTGGCCAACAAAGGCATGGCGCAGAAGAAGAGCTATGATGAGATCGACGGTGCTCCGGAAGAGCGCGAGCGCGGTATCACCATCAACACCGCTCACGTAGAGTACGAAACAGACAACCGTCACTACGCACACGTGGATTGCCCAGGTCACGCCGACTACGTAAAAAACATGATCACCGGTGCTGCCCAGATGGACGGCGCGATCCTCGTAGTAGCTGCTACTGACGGCCCAATGCCGCAAACCAAAGAGCACATCCTGCTGGCTAAGCAAGTTGGTGTTCCGCGTATCGTGGTATTCATGAACAAAGTGGACCTCGTAGACGATCCGGAAATTCTGGAACTCGTTGAGATGGAAATCCGCGAGCTGCTGAGCAAAAACGACTTCGACGGCGACAACACGCCGATCATCAAAGGTTCTGCTACCGGCGCCCTCGCTGGCGAAGCCCAATGGACTTCCGCTATCGACGAGCTGATGTCTGCCGTTGACGAATACATTCCGCTGCCGCCGCGCGCTGTTGACCAGCCGTTCCTGATGTCTGTGGAAGACGTGTTCACCATCACCGGTCGTGGTACTGTAGCTACCGGCCGTATCGAGCGCGGTGTGATTAAAGTAGGCGACAACGTAGAAATCGTTGGTTTCAACGAGTCTCCGCTGACTTCTACCTGCACAGGCGTTGAGATGTTCAAAAAACTCCTCGACCGCGGTGAGGCTGGTGACAACGCCGGTATCCTCCTCCGTGGTATTGAGAAAAAAGACATTCGTCGTGGTATGGTTATCTGCGCGCCGAAGTCTATCACTCCGCACACCGAGTTCCGTGGTGAGGTGTATGTACTGAGCAAAGACGAAGGTGGCCGTCACACGCCGTTCTTCAACAAATACCGTCCGCAATTCTACTTCCGTACCACCGACGTTACCGGTGAGTGCACCCTGCCGGAAGGAACGGAGATGGTGATGCCTGGCGACAACGTAAACCTGCACGTAAAGCTCATCGCTCCAATCGCGATGGACAAAGGCCTGAAGTTCGCCATCCGTGAAGGTGGTCGTACCGTAGGTGCCGGTCAGGTTACTGAAATCATCAAGTAAGAAGTACTTCTTTTAGTGAAAAAGCCCCGCGAAAAATTTCGCGGGGCTTTTTTGTTTTGCTGTTGTTGTTTCCGGAACCTCACCGCCCAAACGTATCATAATGGTCTGTTGCGTACTGCTCAAACCGCTTCAATAAGGTGATATTCTGCCGCTCCAGCTCCGTAAGCTCTGCGTCTACATTGGCTGAAACCGGCATATACCAATCGGTGCTTTCAAAAAACTGCCGCACCGATTTCTTGGAAAATGAAAAGCCGTGACGGGCGAAAATGCTGTTGCGCAAAATCTCTAAATCCAGCTTGCGCAGGTTTTTCAGTTGCTTTTCGGTAAAAGCCTGCCGGCTACCGTTCAGCTTATAAATCACATCCGACGCCTGCCGGTAAAACTCCTGCGTCATCGTGTCAATCGTGCCGTCTTCCAGTGTGTACAGGATTTTTTCCGTCCGGTGGGTGATGTAATCTACATTGTCATCATCCGGCCCATCTTCGCTCACCGGACTCAGCATCAGATTGGGGTTATATACAAACGCCTTTTTGTGCAGCGTGTATTCCTTATAAGGGCGCGGCAGGTTCGGGTCATACATCCGCCAGTTGCCCACGAGGCTGTCGCCGGCAACGGTAAACTCAAAGCGCCCGTCGTATTTGTCGTCGCCGGGCTCGTCCACTGTAAAGCGCACGCCAGTGCCTGTTTGGGTGTATTTTCCGGAAAATGGCCGCACTTTTCCTTTTAAAACCGACTTGCCCACGGCACCTTTATCGGTGATGCGCGTGAGGGAAATGCTGATGGGTGCCACGTCATCCAGGTAGTCGCCGTCGCCCATCGTTTCGGAGACGGTCATAAACGGGCCGGTATAAGTGCCATAAAGATCGGTATGGCGCTCGGGTTCCACGGCCGTTGCAGCCGAAACGGTATCGCCGTTTTGGGTCACGGTGACTTCTTCGGTGGAGGTGCCGTTACAGGCGGTCAAGAACACCAAAAGAGCCAGGAGAAAAGATGCAGGTTTCTTCATAAAAAAAGGAGAAATTTCCGGAAATCAAGCGTATTAGAAACGTGCCCGAAAACGGTTCAGGCGTTGGCGATAGATAATCCATTCCGCCGCCAACCAGTTGGGAACCCAGCCCAGTCCGGATACAATCACATACACATCCATCGGCGGCGGCGCAAAAGCTTTGACTAAAATAACCTTCCAAAGCCGGAGTGTGATGGCTGAAAGTGCCAACGCATAGCTGCGAATCATCCACGCGCGGTGCGCTGCAAAATTCTTTTTCCGGGCAGTGGTAATAGCCAGTGCTGTAGATATCCACCAGAAAAGCGACAGCGTGATAAAAAATGTTTCGGCAACCGGGCCACCATTAGCCACCAGCCCCATCAGCAAGCCGGTGGGCGCGGCGAAAAGTAGAACCGTTCCGGCATACATCCACCCCAGTTGCCGGTGGAGGCGCGGCGCTTTTTGGAGAAGACTTTTCCGGAACTGCGTAAAGCCCGCCGGAAGCGTGAAAAGGGCGCTGTATACATGAATGTAAAAGACCGGCAAATACCAGCTCAGGCTTTCCACTTCGGTTTGCTTGATTTGCAAAAACGCCGCCGTCGGACTGTAGGGAATGTATTGCAGCGTGATGCGCACCATCAACATCGAAAACCACAGCAAAGCCAGCAGCAGGATGCTGTTCCAAATCGTTTGGCGGATGATGGCTATTTTTCTCACAGATTGGCCCAGTTTTTCACAGAAGAAATGCCTGCTTTTAAGGTAAAAATCCGTTTTGCTCGGCAGTGGTCAGGCTGAGCCCGTTGAAGCCCCGTTTCATCCGCGTTCCGATAAAAATTACCCCAGCCACACCGTCAGCAGGTGAATCAGCAGCCCGACCAGCCCGCCCACCAGCGTTCCGTTGATGCGGATGTACTGCAAATCCTTACCCACTTCCAGTTCCAGCTTCTGGCTGAGTTCCCGCGCCGGCCAGTTGCCCACGGTGTTGGAAATCAGTTCGCCCGCCGAGTCTTTGTAGCGCAGCACCGCACTATAAGCCTGCACCCGCGCCCAGTTGTCAATTTTTTCCTGCATCGCTTCGTCGGTCGCCAGCTTATCTACACCTTCCTGCAATGCTTTTTGAATGTAGCGCAGCATGGACGAATCGGGAACAGAGAGCTCTTCCAACAACGTAGTTTTCAGTTTCGTCCAGGCGGCCAAGGCGTAATCTTCCAGTTTTTCCGGCGGTAATAGTGCACCTTTCAGGTTTTGAAATTTTGCTTCCCATGTCGGGTCGGTGGTGAGCTGGTCGGCCCATTTCAACAACTCGCGACTGATTTCCTGCCGGATGCGATGATTCGGGTCTTCGGCAATTTCCCGGAAATACTTGGCCAGCCCGCCGGTGATTTTCTCCGCCAGCTTGTTGTTCACGAAGCCGGGCACAAAAAAGTAGCTTTCCTTTTTCACCTTTTCGCGGACCAGTCCCTCCTGCTCGATGATAAAGGTGCGCATCTTGTCGGCCAGCATGGTAATAGCGGCTTCCTGCTCGTTGTGCTCCACCGCGTAGCGCACCCCGCTGCTCACCAGGCGGCTCACCTGCAACTCGCTCAGGAGCGTGCTGCCTTGCTTCGCCAGAAAAGCCGCCACGGCGCGGTCATCCACCCGGCCCAGTACATCCGCTAACAGGTTCGCCGCTTCGGAAAGGATAATCTGCTGGTGTTTCGGACTTTGCAGCCACTTCGCCAGCATTCCGGAAGGTTTTAGTTTGCTCAGGTACGGCCGCAGATTGGCCGGGGTCAGGAAGTTGCTCACCACAAAACCACCGAGGTTGGCCCCTATGCGCTGCTTGCCTTTTTCAATGAGATTGGTATGCGGAATGGGCAATCCGAGCGGGTGATAAAAGAGGGCAGTTACCGCAAACCAGTCGGCCAGCGCGCCCACCATCGCCGCTTCCGAAAAAGCATTCAGCGCCGCGACGCCACCGCCCGCGCCTTTTTTGAGGAGCAAAAGCGTGACGATATAGATGACGACCATCAGCAAGAAAAGGCCGGTGGCAATGGCTTTATGGCGGCGGAGCTGTCTTTGTTTTTCTTCAGTAGTCATGGCGGGACAAGAAAGTAAAATCCGGCAAGAATTCCAAAAAGCGGACAAAAACCAAGCCGGTTTCCGGAAACAAGAAGTCCTCGCGGCGCCTTAATACCTGATACTTATTACTTGATACCTTACTCTTTTGTCTTCCGTCTAAGGTTTCCGCCCCCAGGCCCGGAAAATTCGGGGCAGACTGATGATGCTTTCGCCTGATTCGGTGAAAGCCTGCAAGTCGGCAGTTGTTTGCGCCAGCGCGGTGGCATCCGCAATGCCCAGTGATTGCAGCGTGTCTTTGATACGGTCGAGGGTAATCAGCGCCATCTGCTTGCCCGGCCCGGTTTCAAACGCAGGCTGAATCACATCAAAACCCACATCTGTAAAACCCGCCCGGCGCAGCATCGACGGCAGTTCCGGCCCGATTTCCGGATACTGGTTGTTGTGCCGGGCAGCGGCGGCATACCAGTCCAAATATTGGTTGAAAGCCTTATTTTCCGGAAACGAAAAGTGACCGCTGAACTGCACATCTTCCACAACGATCCATCCATCCTTTTTCAGGCTCTCCCGCATCCGGCCGATGGCTGCTTCCGGCGTCTGAAGGTGCGAAAGCAGAAAACGCGCATAAGCCCTGTCAAAAGCATTTTCGTAGGAAAGCGCGTAGGCGCTGCCGGTTTCAAAATGAACATTGGTTATACCGGCTTCGGCGGCCTGTTGTTGGTTGAGCGAAACCAGCTGTCCATCAAAATCAATCGCTGTTACGTTTCCGGAAATGCCCACTAATTCGCCCATCATAAAGGCCACATGGCCCCCGCCGCAGCCCACATCCAGCAACGTTTTTCCGGTTAAGTTGCCCAAGCGCAAGAGCAACTCGCGGGTAGAGCTGCGCAACACTTCGGCCAGCACCGAAAGCCGTGCTTTGCCTGCCGCACCGCCGGAAATGATATAAGAATCGGTTGCGTTGGAAGCAGGTGGCATGGCGAAAAGCGGGTTAGAATGAACTTTTTTTATAACAGAAACAGGTTTTCGTTCCCGCTCTTTGCAATGTACGGGCTGTTTGCCAAAGCATTTCCGGAAATCGTATTTTTTGCAACGCTTCTTTTTCAACCAAAGGCGAAACACATCGGGCCCACATTTCCGGAAATACCGCCTTATTTTAGCACAGCATGGATACGCTTCGCTACAACGAATTACAGCACGATTATGAGCACGCGCAAACAGAAAACGAGCGCATTGACATTCTGATTGATCAGGCAATGGAGGTGCGCAACTATGACGTGGAAAAAGCACTGACCCTCGCCGACGAAATCCTCAGCCGCTCCGACGCTGCCGGCTACACACTGGGAAAAGGGCGCGGCCTCAATATGAAAGGCTGGTGCTACTGGCGACTGGGCGAGTATGAAGACGCGCGCGAGGTCTTGAACGACGCCTACGACATCGCCCGCGAAGTGAAAAACAAAGGGCTGGAAACGCGGGTGCTCAACAACTTCGCCGCCGTCTATCGCGACCTCGGCGACCTGGTGCGCGGCCTCAATTACCTGGACAAAGCCCTGCAACTCATTGAGGAATCCGGCGACCTGAAAGCGCAGGCCGTAACCCTCGCGTCTATCGCGGCTATCTATTATGATCTGGCCGATTACGATGGTGCGCTGGAATCAGCACAGCGGGCCTTGCCGGTTTTTAGCGACCAAAGAGACATTCACCGCCTTGGCAACCTGCACTACATTCTGGGCAACATCTATTTTAAACAAGGCGATTACAGCGCTGCCCTTAACCACTTTCAGCGCAATGCCGAACTATCCGACCCCGGCACCATCGCTCACGCCCTGGCCCTCAGCGGCATCGGAAAGGTGTATTATAAAATGGATGTTTCCGGACCGGCGGAAGAATACCTGGCCAACGCGCTGAAGGTGGGTGAAGAAATGGGCGATGTGGAAGTACCCATTACCTGCTATTACTATCAGGGCTGCATCCGGATGCAGGAAGGCAACTACCGGCGGGCCGAAGCGCATTTCGAAAAAGCCATGAGCCTAGCCGAAGATTCGCAGCGCCGCTCGGATGTGATGGCCATCCACGAAACGTATGCGTCGCTCTACGAGCTCATGGGCAATCTGCCGCAGGCCTACCACCACCTGCGGGCGTTTGAAAAGCTGAAAGAAGAAATCTTCCGGCAAACGGCCTTCAACAAACTGCGCAGCCTGCAACTGCGGCAGGAGCTGGAACTGGCCCATAAAGAGCGGGAAGTAGCCGAAAAAACGGCATTGCTCAAGCAACAATTCATGGCCAACATGAGCCATGAAATCCGCACGCCCATGAACGCGATTGTGGGCATGACGCGGCTGTTGCTGGATCGGTCGCCCGCACCAGAGCAACTCAAATACCTCACCGCCATTCGCCAGAGTGCCGACAATTTGCTGGTGATTATCAACGACATCCTGGACTTTTCCAAACTGGAGGCCGGAAAAATTCAACTGGAAAAAATACCTTTTTCGGTGGCCGCCGTTTTCGAAAACGTGCGGGAAGTCCTGGGGATTAAAGCCGAAGAGAAAGGCTTGCTTTTCGAGACGGAAATCGACGCCCAAATTCCGGAAATCCTAACTGGCGACCCCACGCGCCTCACTCAGGTTTTACTCAACCTTGCGGGCAACGCCGTGAAGTTTACCGAAAAAGGAACGGTCTCTGTTCGGGCGTTGCTCGCGCAGCAAACGCCTGAGGAAGCACGGGTGCGGTTCGACATCGAAGATACCGGCATCGGCATTTCGCCGGAGTATGTGTCGCAGATTTTTGAGTCCTTTACACAGGCCGGCTCCGACACCGCCCGGAAGTTTGGCGGCACCGGATTGGGGCTTACCATTTCCAAGCAGCTGGTGGACCTGATGGACGGCAGCTTGTCGGTGGAAAGCGAGAAAGGGGTTGGGACGACGTTTTTTGTAGAAATAAGCTTTCCCATTTCCGGCGTGGAAGCCCTGGAACCGACTGCGGCGCAGCCTGAGATGCTGACGTTGCCGGAACATTTCGCCCAAGCCCGCATTCTGGTGGTGGAAGACAATGAATTTAACCGCATGGTGGCGGAAGACACTTTGCAGGATCTACTGCCCGGGGCGCAACTTTCGTTTGCCGAAAACGGACAGGTGGCTGTGGATCTGCTCCAGGAACAACCGTTTGACCTCATTTTTATGGATGTGCAAATGCCGGTGATGGATGGCGTGCAGGCTACCCGAATCATTCGTACGAAGCTTTTTCAGCCCGCGTGTAGCATTCCCATCATTGCCATGACGGCCAATGTGTTGCGCGAAGACGTGGACAAATACCTGTCGGCGGGCATGAATGCCTATGTGCCCAAGCCTTTTTCAATCGACGATCTGAAAAAAGCCATGCTGCTGGCCCTTCCCGAGAAAAGGGTCGCCGTAACCGGTCCGTCAAAGGCATCGCCCCAGCCTGCACTTCCGCCGCTCCCGGAAAAAGTAACCGACCTCGGCTTTCTCCAAAGCTTTTCGGGCGGCTCCCCGACCAAGATGGAAAAGTATATTCAGATGTTTCTCACCAATGCGCCGCGACTTTTGGGAGAAATTCGCCAGGGCCTGCAAAAGGGCGATCTGGAAGCCGTCCGGATTGCGGCCCATTCCCTGAAGCCACAGTTGGCATATATGGGCGTAAAGGAAGAAGTCAGCAATGTTTTGCTGATGGAACAGGTGGCCGGCGGGGCGGGCAGCCTGGAGACGCTCCGGCCCCTTTCCGAAAACCTGGAGCGGGTGTGCGAGGCGGCTTTTGACGAGTTGAGAGGCAAGATTTCCGGAAATTCTTAACGTCCTGAAAGGCGATCTGCTACTGTTTAGGTCAACTTCCTTGCTTTCCGGAAAAACAGGCGTATATTGGGCTTCCCCAACCTCTTTTTATTTGTTATGGCGGTAGATGCCAAGCGCTATATGTTTCTGGTGGACGACGAGCCTATCCAGAACGAAATGCTTAAAGACTATCTCTCTGAGCGGTTTCTCTACGAGCTTAAAGTATTTGAAACAGGCGAGGAAGCGTTGCAAAACATGACGCTGAATCCGGAAATCGTAATCCTCGATTACCATCTCAACAGCCAGAACCGCGACGCCAAAAACGGTGTACAGGTGCTTCAGGCGCTTAAAGAAGCCCGCCCCGAAACGCAGGTCATCATGCTTTCCGGACAAGACAAGCTGGAGGTGGCCGTGGAAAGCATGCGCTACGGTGCCTATGACTACGTGGTGAAAGGCGAAACGGCTTTCAACCGGATCGAAAACGTGATTACCAACGTGAGCGAGCTGCATAAAGCAAAAACCATCAACCAGGCCTATCGCCGCACGATTTTGCTGCTTTCGGTCGCCATCGGCATTATCACCCTGCTGGCGCTCTATCTGGCCTTCTTCACCGACGCCTACACCCACTAAGGTTTTATTCGTAGAGAAAGCCGCACCTTTGCGTTTTTCTTTTTATAAAAAAAGACCTGCACCCGCCGGTTCTCTAAAATTTTCTTGGTTTTGTCAACAGAAACGCTTGCGCCGGTGCAACTTGCCCAGCGCCTCGACCGCATTCAGGAACCCCAAACAATCAAGATGGCCCGCCTGGGCCGCGAGCTTCGCGCCAAAGGCGTTCCGCTCATCGACCTGAGTCTCGGCGAGCCCGACTTCCGGACGCCCGATTTTATCTGCGAAGCCGCCATTCGCGCCATGGCAGAAGGGCGTACCAAGTACCCACCCGTGGCCGGTATTCCGGAACTGCGGCAGGCCATTTGCGACAAGCTGCGCCGCGACAACGGGTTGCATTATCTGCCGGAAGAAACCATCGTTTCCACCGGTGCGAAGCAATCATTGGCCAACGCTATTTTGTGTTTGATCAACCCCGGCGACGAGGTGGTGATCCCTACACCGTTTTGGGTAACTTATGGCGCGCTGGTTTCGCTCGCCGAAGGCATCCCGGTATATGTGCCAGGCCCGGTTTCGCAGGATTTTAAAATCACGCCGGCGCAGCTGGAAGCGGCTATTACGCCCAAAACCAAGATGTTTATCTACTCGGCTCCCTGCAACCCCACCGGTGCCGTGTACTCCAAAGCCGAGCTGGCCGCACTGGCCGAGGTTTTTGAGCGCCATCCGCAGGTGGTGATTGTAAGCGACGAGATCTACGAATATATCAATTACGGCGAAGAAGGCCACCAGAGCATTGCGCAGTTTGAGACCTTGCGCGACCGCACGGTGATCGTAAACGGTTTCTCCAAAGGCTTTGCCATGACCGGCTGGCGACTGGGCTATATGGCCGCACCAAAAGCCATCGTGCAAGCCTGCGAAAAACTGCAAAGCCAGTTTACCTCCGGGGCCAACATCATTGCGCAATACGCCGGTGTAGAAGCCCTCACTCATGACCTTACGGCTACTCAAGAAATGACCGCTGCCTTCCGCGAGCGCCGCGATTTTGTGATCGGCAGCCTCCGGAAAATTCCGGGCTTGCAGGTGCCCATGCCCGAGGGCGCGTTCTATGCGTTCCCCGACGTAAGCGCTTATTTCGGCTCCGTAACGCCTGACGGTGAGCGCTTGGAAACCGACGAAGACATCTCCATGTACCTGCTCAACAAAGCCTATTTAAACACCGTTTATGGCGCGGCTTTCGGCGATGCCAACTGCATCCGGATGAGCTATGCCACCAGCATGGAAAACCTTCAGGAAGCCATGAAACGGATTACCGATGCCTTTGCACAGTTGAAGCGGGCATAATAAGCCACGTACAAAAGTGTCTACTTATGACACTTCGTTTCTAAAAAAAGAGCCACGTACCAGCACATTTCTGGCACGTGGCTCTTTCCTTATTATTAGATAGCCGATGGATTATCGAAACATCTTTTTATTGTTCAAGGTCTGCGCCACCACGCCTGCCACCCAAGAGCCCAGCAGGTAATAAGCGGTGGACAACACCTTCGTTTTTGGGGTCCGGGTCGTCGGCGCGGTTACGAGGCCCAGCTTCTTCGGCAGGAACAAAGAACCAAGACCGGCAAGCAGGCCCATACCAGTCGTTTGAACCGCTTTGGCACTTCCGGAAGCCGCACCGGCATAATACAAGCCGTTCATAATCAGGTCGGCCACCATCGTACCCCAATACAGCTTTTCGCCGGTAGGCGCGGGCTGACCGGCTTTGTCAAAAAGTTTGTTGGCCGCGTCCATGCCCAGCTTTTCGAGGCGGGGCGCGTCATCGTCCACGCGGCGGGCCGTTTCGTTCAGGATGGTCACCACCACAGCACCGGCCAACCCGGCAATCAACGCATTTCTGGTTTTAGAAGTCATAGCAAAAAGGATTTTTCTAAAAAAGAAAAAGACCGCGCCAGTTTGGCAAAACAGAAATACACCTTGCTGGCCCAATTTTTCCGGAAAACATCCCATTATGAAAAAGAAAACTGCCAAAGCACTCGCGCTTTCCGCAAGCGCCCTTGCCGTAGCCGGTGGCCTCACCGCGCTCTACCTGTCGCGCCGCAAAACGATTCCCAACGGTGTAGAAGCCGTCAGTCCTTTCGACCTCGACCGCTATCTGGGCAAGTGGTATGAAATCGCCCGCTTCGACTATCGCTTCGAGCGCGGCATCGAACATGCAACTGCGAAATATTCCCGCAACGCCGACGGCAGCATTAAGGTAGTCAATAAAGGCCGCAAAAGAAGTGGTAAGAAAACCAAAGCCATTGGCAAAGCCATTCCCGCAGGTCCGGAAAATACCGGCATGCTCAAAGTCTCTTTCTTTGGTCCTTTCTATGCCGGATACAACGTTATCGCCATCGATCCGGAATACCAGCATGCCCTTGTTTGTGGAGACAGCCGCGATTACCTCTGGATCCTGAGCCGCGAGAAAACCCTCCCCCAATCCGTTCGCGAAGACTACCTGCAAAAAGCCCGCGACCTGGGTTTTGAGGTAGAAAAACTCGTCTGGCCCCGCCAGAAGGACAGCGTAGAGGAAGCTGAAAGCGTTGAGCAGATTTAAAAACGTTGAGAACGTTTGGTAGCAGTTGAAAAGGTTTAGAAGGTTGCCGAACTATTGATGGCAAAGGTTTTGTGGTCTTTACAAATCCCTTTCACCCTTTGGTAAAGCCGCAGGCTCCAACCATCAAATCCCCCTATCCCTATGGCACAGTACAGCAAAAAAGCAGGCGAGAAAGTAGAAGAAGCCATGCACGAAATGCACGAAGGCACCCTCAAAAGCGGTAGCAGCGGCAAAAAGGTAACCAACCCCAGGCAAGCCGTCGCAATCGGCCTCTCCGAAGCCCGCAAAGAAGGCGCAAAAGTCCCCGAAAAGAAAAGCAACGACAAGAAGTAAGATTTTCTCTTTTTCTTCCCTCTCACAAAAGCCGTTGGTCTGTGCCCCATCACTCCGGGCCGGACCAACGGTTTTTTTTAGGGCCTGCCAACAACCTTTAGTCTTTTCAAAAGCCTTTCTATTTCCGGAAATCATCCCGTTTTAAGCTGCATAACAGGAAGAGAGCGGTCGCTTCGCGACCCAATATTTGTAGCCATCCAATGCACATTTTCCGAATGGTCGCTTCGCGACCCAACGTTTGTAAAAACCCATAATAACGCCTCCCCAAAGCCCCCATTTCCGGAAAATCCTTCCGTCCTTTGCACCACCCAAAAAACCTCCCTCGAAATGAAAGTAGGCGTAATCGGCGCCGGCGCTATGGGCGCGGGCATCGCACAGGTAGCAGCAGTGGCCGGCCACGAAGTGTTGCTCTATGACACCGCACCGGCAGCGTTGGAAAAAGCCCGTCAAAACCTGGAAAAAACCCTGCAAAAGCTTCAGGAGAAAGGCAAGCTGGTTTCCGCCGCCGACGTCCTGGGCCGCATCCGCCTTTCAGGCACCCTCCCCGATCTGAAAGACTGCGGTCTGGTCATCGAAGCCATCATCGAATCCCTCGACATCAAGCAAAAAGTGTTTGCCGCCCTCGAGGCCCAGGTAAGTCCCGGTTGCGTGCTCGCCACCAATACCTCCTCGCTTTCCGTTACCTCCATCGCCGCCGCCTGCAAAGCACCAGAGCGCGTTCTGGGCCTCCACTTCTTCAATCCCGCCCCCCTGATGGCCCTGGTAGAAGTGATTCCCGCCCTCCAAACCCGCGCTGGGCTGGCCGCCGAAATGACAGCCCTGATGCAGCAATGGGGCAAAATTCCCGTCCTCGCCAAAGACACGCCCGGCTTTATCGTCAACCGCGTCGCGCGGCCTTTCTACGGCGAAGCCATCCGCATTTTCGAAGAAGGCATCGCCTCCCCCGCCACCATCGACTGGGCCATGACCACCCTCGGCAGCTTCCGCATGGGGCCCTTCACCCTCATGGATTATATCGGCCACGACGTCAATTACGTCGTTACCGAAACCGTCTGGAAATCCTTTTTCTACGACCCCCGCTACAAACCTTCGTTCTCCCAAAAACGCCTCCTCGAAGCCGGCTGGCTGGGCCGGAAAACGGGCCGTGGCTTCTATGATTACAGCGAAGGCACCGCCCTTCCGCAGCCTATCCCCGACGAAGCCCTGGGTCGCCACCTGGTAGATCGCATTGGGGCCATGCTGATGAACGAAGCCATCGATGCCCTCCACCTCGGCATAGCCTCCGCAGCCGATCTGGAACTGGCCATGACCAAAGGCGTCAACTATCCCAAAGGGCTTTTGCAGTGGGCCGATGAAGCAGGAGCCATGCGGGTGCTGGCCGTGCTGGATGCCCTTTATGAAGAATATGGCGAAGACCGCTATCGTGCCTCCGTTTTGCTGCGGCGCAAGGCCAAAGAAGAAGGCCGTTTCCTTTCTTAAGAAAATACTTTCCGGCAAGTCCTTCCGTCATTCCGCACGGATGAAACAGCCTGCGCCCGTGCGTATGCCTGTTTCATCCGTGCGCATAGCATCCCCGCACGAGTGCATGGCACAATCATCCGTGCGCATGCCATTCCCGCCCGTGCGTACCACGTATCCGCCTGTGCGTATGCCATCCCCGCCCGTGCGTACCACGTATCCGCCTGTGCGCATGCCATCCCCGCCTGTGCGTGTGCTATCCCCGCCCGTGCGTATGTCATCCCCGCCCGTGCGTATGCCATCCCCGCCTGTTTACAAACCCTACATAAATCTATTTCCACATTTATACACACTTAACGCGCCCCCTATACCAGAAATTTCCGGCTCCGCTTCCACCCCCATATGCATTACAGCCCGCATTAAAGTTGGGCTCCATCAAAACAAATAATTTTCAAACGCCTGCAGCCTTCAAATCCGGAAGCTACTGCTCATAAAGCCGTACTTTTAGGGGCTTTTTTTAAGAATTGAACGGATTGCTGTATGCGTATTCAAAAAAGACTTTTTCTTCTTTTCGTTTGGGTAGCCCTGCTTTTGGGCACAGGCGCAAAAGCATCCCACATCATCGGTGGCGAGGTGCGCTACGAGCATGTTTCCGGAAATACCTACCAGCTCCGGCTCAGCTTGTACGGCGATTGCAACCCCGACCCCAACAGCGTTTACAACACCCTCTTTAGCATCAACCCCCGGATTTTTCTCTACCGCGATTCCACCATTCTGGTGGATAGCATCGCCTTGCAGCGCATCCCCAATCCGCCCCGCGATGCTTCCCCCACCTGCCCCGCCTATCTGGCCAACACGCGCTGCAACGGCGGCACCGAGCCGGGCATTACCCTCTTCGAGTATTCCGGAACCGTAACGCTGCCCGCCTCCAATCCGTTCTCCTCCTGCTGGCGCTTTGTTTTTGATGGAGAATCCCCCGCCAACAACGCTGGCCGCACCAGCGCCATCGACAACATCCAAACCCCCGACGGCACCCGGATGTATGTTTACAGCACCCTCAACAACCTCGGCGGGCGCACCAACAGCTCGCCCACCTTCAGCACCTTCGGCACCCCCTACTTCTGCCAGCAGCCCGGCCAAAGTTTTAACCCCGGCGCTTCCGATGCCAACACCGACGACCTTTCCTATCAGGTGGTTTCTGCTTTAAACATCCGGAACGCGCCCGTTCTCTACAACCCCGGCTTCACCGCCCCCTATCGCCTCGCTACCTCCGGAGCGCCCGTTTTCAACACCCAAACCGGCCAGCTCACCTTCAACCCCAGCCGCACCCAGCGCAGCGTCGTAGTATATCTGATAGAAGAATACCGGGCCGGTGTGCGGGTGGGCAGCATCTTGCGGGAAATGACCTTTGTGGTGATTGGCTGCAACAACGCCGCCCCGATTGCAAATCTCTCCTCTCTCAGCACAGGTGCCGTGCAGCGCGGCACCGACATCACCGTGTGCCAGGGCGAAACGGTTTCTTTCAACCTCAACCCAACCGACCCGCAGGGCGATACCATCGACGTTACAGCCGCAGCCATCCCCACCGGGGCCACTTATTTTATCGGCAACAACGGCTCGCCCGCACCCACTTCTTCTTTTACCTGGAACACCGGCCCTGCCGCCACCGGCACCTATAATTTCTACATCACCTACGCCGACCGCTCCTGTCCCATCGCTGCCCGCCAGACCATCGGCTACAGCATCACCGTAGTGCCCCCACCCGCTTTTTCTTTTTCTGTTTTGAGGCCCGCCGGCTGCAAAAGCAAAGCCATTTTCAGCATCACTTCTCCCGGCAATATTTCGCAGGCCTTCACCATCCAGCAAGGAGGCGCTACCCTCAAAACCTATCCCGCAACCACCGCCATCACCGATTCGCTGCCCGCCGGAACCTACCGCATCATAGCCAATACCGGCGGCTCCTGCACCGCCGACACCACCGTTACCCTCACCGCCCTGCCGTCCAATCCCATCAACCTGACGATTACCGCGCTGGATACGCCCTGCACCAACGATGCCACCGGACGCGCCACCGTAGCCGCCAGCGGCGGGGCCGGTGCGCCCTACTCGTATCAGTGGAACAGCGGCGATTTCTCCACAACGGCCACCGGTGCCAACCTCCCCGCCGGACTGGCATCCATAACCGTCTTCGACCGCGACAGTTGCTCGCAGACCATCGACATCACCATTCCCGCCCGCCCCACCCCGGAAATCATCGCCGGCCCCGACCGCATTCTTTGCGTGGGCGATAGCCTTATTTTGGAAACCACCGGTACCGCCGTGAACTGGAACTGGTCGCCCGCCGACGACCTGAGCTGCACCACCTGCCCTGCCCCGGTTACCAAGACGCAGGTGGATCGCACCTATGTAGTTACCACCGCTTTTGCCAACGGCTGCACGGCTGCCGATACGGTAAGCGTTCAGGTGCTGTATCCCGGCGGCCCCACGCAGGTAGGCCGCGACACCGCCATTTGCGCCGGCGACACCGTCCTGCTTTTCGCCGATGGCGGCGCTGCCTACACCTGGTCGCCTGCCGGTTCCCTCACCAGCGACACGGCAGCCACACCCGGCGCTTTCCCGCAAACCACCACCACTTACACGGTCATCATCCAGCAAAACCAATGCTTTGCCGATACCCTTTCGCAGTTGGTCTCCGTCTTGCCGAAGCCTACTGTGACTGTGGATGAAGATTTCACAGCGTTCTCGGGTGCCTCGGCGCAGCTAACGGCCACGGCCACCAACGCCAGCACTATTTCCTGGACGCCCACCACCGGATTGAATTGTTATCAATGCTTCCAGCCGGTTGCCTTTACGACCCAATCGGTAACCTACGTGGCAACAGTTCAAAATACTTTTGGCTGCACGGCTTCCGACACGGTGCGCATCCTGGTTACCTGCGACGGCGCGGGCTACTACATCGCCAACACCTTTACCCCCAACGGCGATGGCCGCGACGACTGGTTTTATCCGCAGGGCAAAGGCGGCGGCACCATCACCCGCTTTGAGGTTTATAACCGCTGGGGCAAGAAAGTATTTGAGCGCAAGGATCTTCCTCCTAACAACCCTACTTATGGCTGGGATGGCACCTTTGGCGGCAAGCCGCTGGATGCCGGTGTATTCACCTATGTGATGGAAGCCCGTTGCAATGACGGTACCCCCGTCTATCTAAAAGGCGATATTACCCTGATGCGGTAAGGACCATCCATTTTTCCGGAAATTTCTTAAGGGCATTGGCGTAAATCTTCCCGGTAGCCCGTGCTGTCCTTTTGCTCCATAAACAGCGCAATCGTTGGGTATCGCTCTATGGTTTTCTGAAGCACGCAATCGCAGTACGCATCGGGGTCTGGATGCAGCCGTCCATCACCCGAAAGACAAGCTTCCCGGAACTGCGCCTGATATTCCGCCGTCCAGCCCTCCTGCCACGAAGCACACGAGGCCAAAGACAAAAGGAGTGATAGGAAGAAAGTGGATTTAACGATAAATAAGAAGCGCATAAAAAAGGGAAAAGCGAGCACAACTTACACGCTTTTCCTCTTAAAATGGCCTTCACTATATTTCGAAAATCCTCTCGCTAACACGCCTCTCCTTAACCGGGCAGTACTCCTTCCTGAGTGCTCGGCAAAGACAAGGCATACCTTGTTTCTACTAAATCCGGTACGTTACCAGCCCGTCGCGCAACTTTGGTTCAAACCAAGTGCTTTTCGGCGGCATCACCTCACCACTGTCGGCCACGGCCAAAAGCTGGGCAATGCTCACCGGATAACAGCTAAAAGCAACGGCTCCTTCGCCCGCATCCACACGGTCGGCCAAAACCTGCAACCCGCGAATGCCGCCCACAAAGTCAATGCGGTCGTTGGTGCGCGGATTATCAATCCCCAGAATCGGTGCCAGCAGGTTTTCCTGTAAGATGCTGACGTCCAGCGAAGCAATCGGGTGGCCGGCATCGTAGCTACCCGGATTGGCCTCCAAGCGATACCATTTGCCATCCAGATACATCCCAAACTCGCCCGAATGCCGGGGGCGATACGGACTTTCCGGCGCTTCGGAAACCTCAAAGTTCTCTGCCAGTCGGCCCAGCAGAATTTCCGGTGTCAGGCCGTTCAGGTCTTTAACGATGCGGTTGTAGTCCAGGATTTGCAGTTCGCTTTCCGGAAAAATCGCGGTCAGGAAGTAGTTAAACGCTTCCTCGCCCGTAATCTGGTAACCGGCTTCCCGCATTTCCAGACACACCTTTCCAGCTGCCGCCGCGCGGTGGTGGCCGTCGGCAATATAAGTGCAGGGCACTTCAGTGCGGAACAGGTGCGTCAGCGTGCCCACTTTGGCGTAGTCATCCACCACCCAGAAGCGGTGCTGCACGCCATCTTCCGCCGTAAAATCATACACCGGCGCGTGGGCCTCCTTCCAGTCCCGGATCAGGGCCTGCACGGCATCCACATCGCGATACGCCAGGAACACCATTCCCGTCTGCGCGCGTGTAGCCCGGATGTGGTCAATCCGGTCCTTTTCTTTTACCGGTCGGGTAAATTCGTGTTTGCGAACGAGGTTATTAAAGTAATCGTTGCAGGAAGAACCACACACCAAACCGGTTTGGGTGCGGCCATCCATCGTCAATTCATAGAGATAGTAGCAGGCATCGCGGTCTTCGCGCAGGATTCCTTCATCAATCATGCACTCCAGATTTTCATACGCCTTTTCATACACGGTGACACTGTGGACATCGGTGCCTTCAGCGAGGTCGATCTCGGAGCGGGTTACGTGGTAGAAATGGGTTGGCTGTGCTCTAAACTGCCGCGCTTCTGCTTCATTCACCACATCATAAGGCAGGGAAGCAACCTGAGGAGCCAACTCCGGAACCGGACGCAGGCCATTAAACGGACGAATCGTTACCATACTCTTTTTTAAACGGATTTAAGGCTGCAAAGGTTCTGTCAAAATCTTCAATCGCCCTAATAAGCGCGTCCACACTGTCTTCGCTGACGCCATTGTAGATAGAAGCCCGAAAGCTGCCGGCGCTGCGGTGGCCTTCAATTCCGGAAATATCCCGGTCTTTGCAAAAATGGAGAAAGGCTTTTTCCACTTCGGGTGACGGTCCCTGGAACACCACGTTCATCCGGCTGCGCGAGGCCGGTTCTGCAGGTGCTGTAAACAGTTGACTGTTATCAATGGCGGCGTACAGATTTTCGGCTTTTCGCTTGTTGGCTTCGTAGAGATTTGCCAATCCCTGCCCTTTAATCCAGCGCAGCATCAGAAGGCAGGTGTAAATGTTGAAAACCGGCAGGGTATTGAGCACGCCGCCCGCCGCCACATGGGCTTTATAGGACAGGTACGGCGGCAGGCCATCGGCCATTTTGGGGAGGAAATCCTTACGGATGCACACCAGCGTAACACCCGCCGGTCCCAGATTTTTCTGTGCCACGGCATAAAACAGTGCATATTTCCGGAAATCGCGCGGCACACCGAGAATGTCGGAGCTCATGTCGGCCACAAGCGGCGCGGGGAAATGGGGTAATGTTCCCAAAAACTGCGTGCCGAAAATGGTGTTGTTGGTGGTTTGGTGGATGAATGCGCGTTGCGCGTTGGAGCTTTGCGTTGGAACTGCGTGTTGGAACTGCGTGTTGGAGCCTTCGGCGTTGGAATCTTGGGACTTTACTACTCCAATGTTTTCCGGGTTTGAATTTCCGGAAATTCCGGTCTCAAACGCGTTGAAGGCAGCGGTTACATCGGGCAGGAAGCGGTAATCAGCCTCGCGGGAAGAAGCAATAACAGCGACGTTGCCGATAGTCTTTCCCGCTTCATAGGCTTCGTGCGACCAGTAGCCGGAGTCGATGTACAGTCCTTCATTTCCGGAATGCAGGAGGTTCATTGGCAGCATGGCAAATTGCAAACGCCCCCCCCCTTGCAGCCACAGGATATGATACTCGTCCCGCAGGTCGCATAACTCGTTTAAAAGGCTGTTGGCCTCATCCAGAATCGCCGCCATTTGGGGCGAGCGATGTGGGAGGGATAAGATGCTCAAGCCGGAATTCTGATAGGAAACAACTGCTTTTGCTGCTTCTTCCGCAACAGTTTGGGGTAATGCTGCCGGGCCAGGACCAAAGTAATGCATAGGTGTTGAAATTAGGGGGCGGCTTTGCAACATTGGGAAATTGGATGTCCTTCGGACAGGAGATCTGCTAACGGACGCCAATCACTCTATTTCGGGCGGTTTTGCCTGCGTCGTAATACCACCGGAAACGGCAAATTTCATCGCTTCTGTTGGACCCATCGTTGTAACCGGACGGATGTTTTCTTTTTGCGCCATCACCACCCAGCCGGAGATCGCGTAGCTATGGGGCAGATAAACGGCTACAAAGCCGGGCATCCCAAAAACAGCCATGTCTTTCTGGGTGAGGAAACCAATGCGCCACAGTTCCGGGTTCTCCGCTGTGCGCAGCCAAACAGGCTGGTTGAATTTCCGTTTATCGCCCACAAAAGAATCCAGAATGTCTTTGATAGACGAATAAATATGGCGGATACCGGGCGCTTTGGCAAGCACTGTCCCGAGGTATTCAAACACGACCCGGCCAAACGACCACTTCAACCCGATAAACCCGATAACCGTAACGACCCCAATGATGATAAGGAAACCGGTACCGCGCGGAACGCCCGGGACCAGCTCATCCACTCCCGTAAAAACGCTCCACAGAATGTAGCCGGTAATGGTTACCGGAAGCAGGATAATCAAGCCTTTCAGAAAAGACCGGATCAGCAGCGCCAGAAATTGTTGCACCACGCGAAAATATAACCCAAGACTGTAAGGCTTGTGAATAAGCCTTTGTTTTTCTCTTTTTTAAAGGCCATTTTCCGGAATTTTTTTGATACCTGACAGGCTCCTGCGCTTCGCTACGGGCCTGTCAGGTCAGTATCATTGGCGGTTGAGATTTTCCGGAAATTCCGCTTTCCCTTTATTTTGTCATTCCGCCGAAAGGCGGAATCTCAGAAGCGATTTGTGAGGCCCTGCCTTTGGGCAGGGTGACAAAATAAGAAGGTTTAGAGATTTGAACGACACTTTTTTATCCGCTCCCCGGCCCCGAAGTGAAGAAAAGGAAGTGTGCACTTTAGGAGTGCGATGGGTATTATCCGAGTATCATTTCCTTTTTTACACCCAAAAAAATTCCGGAAATCAAAGCCTGATTTCCGGAAAATAAAGTTGTTCTAAGGGGCATTTACGGCCCAGCCTTTTATATTTCTAGCGACACTTGGTAGGCTTGTAATCGCTGCGGTTGCCGAAGGCATCTAAATAAACCGAGACGCCCAGTGTGCCAAACCAATACCAATCGTTGGCACGGGAATCGCCCCGCTTGTATTTATAATCCGGGTAAATAGCGCCGCCTTCGGGAGCGAAAGTGGTAATCTCATCGCCGCGAAACGAAAAATCAGCCGCTTGTTGTCCGCGATACATCCGCAGCGTATCCAGCGAAACATACGACTTGCTCACGTCATCCAAATAGTCGGTGGTCGTGTAGCGAAAACCAAGTTCGGTGGTAATCATCAGCTTTTTACCCACAAAAAACTTCATCCCGCCGCCTACCGGAAACGAAATATTCATCAGTCCATATGGGGTACGGTCCGGGTAGCGGTCCAGGCCCTGTCCTTCGGTGGAAAGCGGCTTTAAATACACCTTATTTCCGGCAGCATCTATCGCATAAGGATCGTGGTGGAAAACGGCAATCGCACCAAAAACGTAGGGCGATACCTTGAAGCGCTCCCGGGTAATGGGCAGGAAGTTGAATTCAAAACCGCCGTGAAACTCCAGCAGGTTGGTTTTAAAACTCAGGTTCCGCCCGCGGTAAATCGGTACGTCGGAGGTGGAATCGGCCGCCGAAAGCTGGGTGTACATCATGCCGGCACGCAGCCCGAAACGGGGCGACAAGAAATATTTGTACGTAATCCCTCCAACCGGATGGTAGTACTTTTTAGGAATCCACCGTTGCTGCAGGTCGCCGTAATAATTAGACACACCTGCGGCCAGCCCCACCTCATGGTGCTTTTGGGTCTGGGCGGTGACTGCGAAAGAAACGCTTAAAAGAAGGGTTAATGCCGGGAGAATACGCTTCAAAACCTGCATGATTTTAAGGGGAGATAGAGGCGAAAGGTAATTCACAATCAGCAAAAACAAAACTATTGGGGCAGGAAAAGCATTCGGCCCCATCCATTTTTAAACCCGTCATCTACGCTGGTAGGGATATGCTGGAGGGGTCCTTTGTCGGTTTCGGCATCGGCGCGGTAGAGGTAAATGCCCGGTGGCAGGGGCACGCCGGCGTCGCTGCGGCCATCCCATTCATAGAGTGGACGGTTTTGCCCCACCCGCAAAGGCCCAAGATCGGCCAGGGTGATGGTGCGCACGGCAGTTCCTTTCAGATCCACAATCCGGATGCTGAAGTCTTTGGGCAGGGCGTCGCCGGTAATCAGAAATGCAAAGCGCGTTTTGCCAGTGAAAGGATTGGGATAGTTATAAACCTGCGAGATGCCGGAAGTGGCCACTACGCGGAAGGAAACGCGGTAATCTTCGCTGCCGGCAGCATTGCCGCTCGCGTCTTTTGCTTTCACAATCAGCTCATACAGGTTTTCGGTAGGCGATGTGCTGAATTGCGTCAGCGTAGGTTTATAGATCACGTAGGCTTCGTTGCGCAGCTTGCCGGTGCTGTCGTAGCGGGCGGGGATAAACCGGCACACAGTGCTGTCAAACGGAATGCGCTTGCCATTGGTCAGGCTAATCGGGTCATCGGGCGATTTCAGGTTTACCTGAATCAGGCTCGTGTCGTCGAGCAGGCGGTAGCGGTTCTGACCAATCAGCCGGATACGGATTTCCGGATGCGAAGAAACAATATCGCGGTCGCTGATATGAATGCTGTCAAACGTAACGTCGAGCAGCGGATTCAGCACATCGCCTTTTACGCGGAAGGCCAGGTAGCCGAGGTTGTTGGGATGGTACAGCTCCGGCTGGTCTTTATCGGGATTGGCTTCCAAGAAAAGCAGATTACTGCCTCCATACGGGATAGAGGCAAATTGCAGCGTGGCCTGTAAGGTGTCTTCGCCGGGCAAAGACCGGTAGCGAATGTCCTGCAAGGGCAGCACCCGGCCATTTTCCTGCACAACCCGATAGCGTACCAGCACCGAATCCATAGGCGTGGTGCTCACGTTTTCAACCGCTATTTTCATGGTAATGGGCTGGCCGATGGTTACAGCAGAATCCCGCAGCGTCAGCAGGGCCGATGGATTGAGGGCCAGTTCCGGAACGGGCGTATGATGAACGCGCCAGTAGCCCAGTTGCCGCGCCCGCCGGTGCAGGGTGTCTTCGGTTCGCCATTCGAGACGCAGTTTCGGAAACCGGCCTGCCGAAATTCCGGAAATACTGGTATCGCGGGCAGTGGTTTGAAACAAAAGCGTATCGGTGCTTCCATTGCTATTTACACCATACACACGCACCGTGTCCATATCGGCAGCGTCTTCGGCTCCGGGAACCACCGTGCTTTTCCAATGCAGGCTTTTCCAGGCCAGCGTCGGGCCTACCACAACGCTTTGCATCGCACCGGCGGTCTGGTAGGGACGCACCAAAAATTCTTTTACAATCAGAGAGGTATCTGTTTCGCCGACGGCCTGGAAGGGCGCGTAATTCGGGATGGCCTGCTGATACCAGAATACAAAAGCCTTTTTGCCGTAAAAAGAATCCAATTGGCTGAAGCCGGCGGTTTTAAGGAAATCGTAGAGCGTATTTCCGGGACCATACACTGCCGCATCTGCGGCCCACGAAGCGGCGTTTGTTGGGGTAGACAGAAAAGACGTCATGCTGCTTTTCACCAGCACATATTTGCCCGTCGGGATGTCTTTGAGGAATTTATAAGCCTTGTTACGACCTGTGCTGTCGTTAAGGGAAAACTCAAAAGCCCACTCGTCCCGGTTAGAAGCACAGGACGATTCGCTGCCATAAATAGCCTGCCGGTCCGGCGTGTTTCGCCAGATGTCCCCGGTGTTGGAGTCAATAACGATAATCTGAATGGCAGTATTTCTCTGTATACAACTGCTGCGTTGAAAATCCACTTCGTCCAGCTGCACCTTGTTATTGTCCACATCATCGTCGTTGAACATCACCTTGCAACGCACCGCGATGCGGCGGCTCAGCCGGTCAAAACTAAACGTCCGGTCCGTAGCGTCGTATTGCAACTGGTTGCGGGTATCATGCAAATACTGAAAGGCGTGCGACTGGTTCCATCCTTCGCCGGCGCCTGGTAAATACACAAAAGAAGCTTCTGACCATACCGGACTGCCACCAGAGACCGGCGCATAAGCCGAGCGCCAATAGTACACCGTACTATCGGTGAATGGAATATCGGGCTGCCATTTCACCAGCCCGCCTTTTCCGGAAATATTCTTGCGGCGCAGCAGCGGACTGTTGAACAACTCTGTGGTATCAATCTCTAACACATAAGCCGCCTCGGCTGCAAATGGGTTGAGCGTGGATGCTTTTAAGGTAGGCGGCTTGTTGACGATGCTGTAGGCATACGGGAAAACCGGCACCAGATTATTTCCGGAAATAAACAGGTCGTAGGTCGCCGTATTGTTGGCGGTGGAGATTTCCCCGATTTTGCCGTCGGGATTGATGGTGATGGTAAAACGGTTGTTGCCCAGGTCAGCCCGTTTGTCAAAAGAGATCCAGACGGTTGTGGTATCGGTGCGCAGCAGTTCCGGAAGCGTGTATTCCCGCGCTACAACGGTTTGTCCGGAAGGCTTGGTGTGTTGGATGCGCACGACCAGGCCGCTATCGCGAAACCCTTTGGCCAGGTTGTAGGAAACAATTTTCAACCGGAACGAATCAGTCTCGGAGGTAACCTGCACCGGAATGGTATAAATCCCTTCGGCGCTGAGGTGAAAATCCGGTTTTTCCGGGTGGTACAGGTTGAGCGCCGGATCGCCCTGATAGACCATCGATTCCAGGTTGGCTTTCATAAAATCCCGGTAATCGTTGCTGAGGTGGCGCTGGCGTACGTTATCATAACTGGCTGCTACCTGCTGGCCAATCGCCCGCCGAAAATCTTTTCCGGAAAACTGGCCATACAGCTCCGTCAGGTATTCGCTGTGGAACTCTGTGAATTGAAGCTGGTCGGCAGCCAGCATCGCAACAGCCCCCCCGCGCGGCGACAGGATGTAGCGTTCTGAAATCGTCCGGTTTCCGGTATCAAAAATCTGTGAAACGTTGCAGCCCAGCGCAATAAAAAGTGGCATTTTAGGCCGGTTTACGTACAGCTCCGGCTCGTTGATATTGTAGTCAAAACCACCGGCGTAGGCGTGGCCGTGAAAGGTCAGGATGCCCATGCCTTCGTTCAGCACCGAGTCCACATAGCTGTTGGTAAACGGATCCACCGGGTTGGTGGTGTTTTTGGCAATCGTCATCACCTCACCGGCGTAAGGCGTATCTATCAGCGCTCGGGCAGCGTTGTTCAAGGTAGCCAGCAGGCCTTGTTGGAGCGCCTGATCTCTGGCACCGGCAATGTGCAAAACCTTTTTCTTCCAGGATTCGGTTTCCAGGGTCGGCACGGCGGGCACGCGGGTCAGGGCTTCTTCATAGGCTTTTACCTTGTTGAGATAGGTGATGAGTTCGGTGCTGTTCAGGACCGAAACGCGCCCGATAGAAAGCGTTCCGGAGCCATTATCCGTCAGCAACGCATCCGAGCCCGGATGGCCATAAGTAGGCACCAGCGCCCGGCTGAAAGCAGCCGTTGCTCCGGAGCGGTACACCGGATAACTCACGCCATGCCCCAGGAGCGCTACGTGCGTTGGCTTAACGGCAGCCGATTTCCGGAGGCGGGTCAGAAAATTTTTAATCGCCAGCGGATGCTGGGAAATGCCACCGGCAAACTGGTCGTACAAGTCAGGCGCATACACCATCAGGGGCCGGTAGCCGCCACCCGCAGCCGAAGCGCGATAGCTTTTGTAAGCCTGCAACGCACCGTCCGGGCCATCAAGCGATGGATGGGTGATGATAACGTAGTCGCCGCCGGTAGCAGCATAATTTTTAAAATTGGCTTTTGCAATGGGCGGTGCGCCGGAGAGGGCGCTGCTGGTCAGCACCAGATACTTGTGCGGCACAGTTGATGGCTCCAAGTAAAAACGGGTCTGCCCGCTTACTGACAGGTCGGCATCATAATATTTTTGTGCGGTGAGGTCATAAAGGCGGGTGGCCGTAATGTTTTGCAGGGCAAGCAGTTGCGCCGTAGCCGAGGCCTCTACCTCAAACTCGGCCAGCGTTTGCCCTGAAAAATTGAGCGTGCGCCAGTAGCTGAGTTTTATAAAGTGGATACCCCAGTTATCAAAATTGTTGCGCAGTTGGGTTGTTTTAAAGACCACATTTGTAGTGGCGGCTTTGTTCCAGGTAGCAGTTCCGGTATCAAAGCGGCAGTACTGCTGCGAGGCGTAGGTGGTATCCACAACTACATCATTACCAATTGAAATTTTAATCGGATGCGGCGGTGCGGGAATGCCCGCCTGCGTATTGTCCATCGACAATCCCGAAATTCCGGTTTCAATTTCCAGCTCACTGCTTTGCCCTTCGGGCGTCGGCAGGCTTTCCGAGGCAGTGCTACCGGCCCCATAAATCCGGTTTATAAATCCTTCGCCTTCGCCAAACTTAGAGGTATAAAACAGGTACGAAGTGCTGGCGGCATTGCCCGCAAAGAAAATGTTGGTATAAGATTTCCGGACGGTGGCCCGCACCCGGCTCGCCGTAGCAGCAGGACTGGCCGGAATGGCTGTCGTAGCGTCGGTGTAGCGCAGGCCCGTTCCAGTTGCAGTCCAGGTAAGGAAATACCAAGCCGTATCGCTGAAAAGACTCTGATAGGGATCTGCCTGCAGCTTGGGGGAAGCATACAGCGCACGGTCGGCCTCGCCATCGTTTTTAAAACCCACAAACTCAATGTAATCGGTGGGGGAAAAAGCACCATTGGCCGATACGTTGATGGGAACTTCCTTGCCTTGGCGAAAAAGCCGGAACTGCGCCCCCGGAATGGCCGCCGGCAGCCCGCGCGTCAACAGGTTTTGGCCGGTAATGCGATACACGCCGGTTTTACTAACCGGAATTTTGTAGTAAGACTGTTGAAAATCAATCCACTCGTCGCCCAGAAGAGCAGGTGTCTGCGCGTGTGTGCGGAGGTTGAAAGCACTCCAGATCAGACCCGTCAGCACGAAAAAAAGAAAGGCTTTCCGCATAGATATATGTTGCCAAGCGAAGATAAGTTGGATTCTATCTTATACAATCACTTTTTGCCTTTTCCCAACCTTAAAAAAAATACTTTTGCAACCCTTTACAAGCGCTTCTTTTTTAGACTCCACCAAGTACCATGACCAACTTTATCGGCGAACTGCGCGAACGCGGTTTGATTCAGGACATTATTCCCGGAACGGAAGAACAACTGCAAAACACGCCGACCGCCGGCTACATTGGTTTTGACCCCACTGCCGACTCGCTGCACGTTGGTTCCCTATTGCCTATTACCTTGCTGATGCGCCTGCAACGCGCGGGCCACAAGCCCTATGCGCTGCTGGGTGGAGCCACCGGTGCCATCGGCGACCCGTCCGGAAAATCAGCCGAGCGCAACCTGCAGGACGAAGCTGCCATTGCCCGCAACGTCGCGGGCATCCGCAGTCAGTTGGAGCGTTTTCTGGATTTTTCCGATGATGCGCCTAACGGCGCAGTACTCGTCAACAACGCCGACTGGATCAACCGGTTTTCTTTTATTGATTTTATCCGCGAAGCCGGAAAATACATCACCGTTTCCTACATGATGTCGAAGGATTCGGTGAGCCGACGACTGGAAACCGGCCTGTCGTTTACCGAGTTTTCCTACCAGCTCATTCAGGGCTACGATTTCTACCATCTCCACAAAAACCACGGCGTAACCCTGCAAATGGGCGGTGCCGATCAATGGGGCAACATCACGACCGGAACTGAGCTCATCCGTCGCAAAGCCTTTCACGAAACCGGCGAAGAAGCCGAAAAGCCACAAGCCTTTGCTTTTACCTGTCCTTTAATCACTAAAAGTGACGGCTCCAAATTTGGCAAATCAGAAGGCGGTAACATCTGGCTTGACGCTGAGAAAACATCGCCCTACCAATTTTATCAGTTTTGGTTGGGACTGCCTGATGCTGACGCCGAGCGGATGATGTATGTGTTTTCGTTCCGGGAAATTGCGGAAATCAAAACCCTGATTGCCCAGCACCGCGAAGCCCCCCACGAACGCCGCCTGCAAACCAGTCTGGCCCAGGAAGTAACCACGATGGTACACGGTGCGGAGGCACTGCAAAGCGCTCTGCGGGCATCAGAGATTTTGTTTGGCAAAGCCACTGTGGAAGCACTGCAAAGCCTGTCGGAAAAAGAGTTGCTGGGTGCATTGGCCGGTGTGCCGCGCGTTGAAGCGCCGCTGGCCACGCTGTCTGAAACCGACCTGCTGACCTTCCTGGCTGAAAATGGTGTTTTTAATTCTAAAGGTGAAGCCCGGAAAATGATTGCTGCGGGTGGCTTTAGTGTCAATAAAGAAAAAGTAGGCCTTGATTTCCGGTTTTCGCCGGGGCAATTGCTTTCCGGAAAATACCTGCTTTTGCAGAAAGGCAAAAAAGATTACACACTTGTAGTTTTCAATGCTTAATTTTCACCTTTATTAAACCCCTGAAAATTCTTTTCGTCTTTTAACCCCGTATGAAAAAAGTACTCTTTATCGCGCTCTGTGGTCTGCTGAGCGTCGGCGCAAACGCTCAAACCAATAAAAAAGCGGACAAAGCAACCCGGATGGCACCTGCTACAGCTGCTGTTGCCGACCATGACAAGAAAGCGGACTGGCCGCAACTCAACGCCTTTCACAAAGTAATGGCCCAGACCTACCACCCAGCTGAGAAAGGCGATTTGAACCCTATCCGCAAGCGTAGCGGCGAGTTGATGGAAGCCATGAAAAATCTGATCGGCAACCCATTCCCGGATGCCTATCGTACGTCTGATATGAAAGTCGCCGTCGCCAACCTGGAAGACCGCGTCACCGGTGTCTATAAAATGGTGGAGGCGAAAGCCGGCGACGAGGAACTGATGAAAGGCCTGACCGAAGCCCACGACGCCTTCCACAAAATTGCAGGCATGTGTCAGGGCGGCGAGCACCACGACCATTAATTCTCCCCCACTTACCAATTCCCCGGAGACCAGGCTAATGACCTGATAAGGCCAGAAGTTTTCCGGAAAAAAACCGGAAATTTCCGGAAATATAAAGAAGGCCGCACCCTTGCAGGGCGCGGCCTTCTTTATTTAATTACAAGCCAACAGCTTTTTTATTTGCCGCCAGCGGCTTCGTAGCGCTTGGACACTTCGTTCCAGTTTACCACATTCCAAATGGCTTTCAGGTAGTCAGGGCGTTTGTTTTGATATTTCAGGTAGTAAGAGTGCTCCCACACGTCGATACCAAAAATAGGAGTGCCTTGCATGTCGGCGACCGGCATCAGCGGGTTGTCCTGATTGGGGGTAGAAGTTACGGCCAACTTACCGTCTTTTACTACCAGCCAGGCCCAGCCGCTGCCAAAGCGCTTGGCACCGGCATCATTCATTTGTTCTTTGAGGCCGTCGAGGCTGCCAAAGGCTTCATCAATAGCGGTCTTCAGCGCACCGGTGGGTTCACCGCCTTTGTCGGGGCCGAGGACGGTCCAGAAAAGGGAGTGGTTGTAGTGGCCGCCGCCATTGTTGCGCACGGCTGCAGGATATTGATCGATTTTTGCCATCAGCTCCTCAATCGGCATGTCGGCATCGGCAGAGCCTTCAAGGGCTTTGTTCAGGTTGTCCACATAAGCCTTGTGATGGCGGTCGTGGTGGATTTCCATTGTTTCAGCGTCAATGTGCGGCTCGAGGGCGGCAAAAGCGTAGGGCAGGTCGGGAAGGGTATAAGCCATGATTGTTTATAAAAGGGGTTTGGAGTGAAAAGGTAAAGGTAGGCTGCCAAAAGCAGGCCTTCTTCTGTTGCCTTTTTTGCACAAATAAAATGCCAGCGGAAGACAGGCTTTTATAGGGCATTAAAGAGGGGCCAATTTCCGGAAATCAAGACATTATTTCCGGAAAAGCCTGTTTCCTCGCGCGGGAGTTAGCGAAGCGCTCCCGTGTGTACCAGGCGGCCAGTCTCTGACTGGCTTAGAAGGCAGTCGGAGACTGCCCTCTTTAGTAGGCACGAGTGCCGCTTCGCGAACACTCGCGCCAGAGCGTCTTTTCCGGAAAATGAGGACCATGCTACAATAAAAAAGCCCCGCGATTTGCGGGGCTTTTTTATTCCCTATCCTTTCAACACGCTCCGGCTGATGACAATCTTCTGCACCTCGCTGGTGCCTTCGTAAATCTGGGTGATTTTGGCATCGCGCAGCAGGCGCTCTACGTGGAATTCTTTCACGTAGCCGTAGCCGCCGTGGATTTGTACCGCTTCGTTGGTGACCCATTGGGCAATTTCAGAAGCATACAGTTTGGCCATCGCTGCCGCCAGGTCATAGTCCTGATGCTGGTCTTTCAGCCAAGCCGCTTTAAGACACAGCAGGCGTGCGCCTTCAATCGCCGTAGCCATGTCAGCGAGCTTAAAGGCAATCGCCTGGTGGTTCATGATTTCAGTACCAAACGCCTTGCGCTCTTTGGAGTATTTCAGGGCCAGTTCGTAGGCGCCGGACGCAATGCCCAAGGCCTGCGAAGCAATCCCGATCCGGCCGCCGGCCAGGGTTTTCATGGCGAACTTAAAGCCGAAGCCGTCTTCGCCAATACGGTTTTCCTTTGGCACCTTCACATCCGTAAACATGATGGTGTGGGTATCGGAGCCGCGGATGCCAAGTTTGTTTTCCTTTGCACCCACGGTTACGCCGGGCGTGTCTTTATCCACAATCAGCGCGTTGATACCTTTATGGCCCTTATCGGCGTAGGTCTGCGCAATTACTAAGTACGTAGAAGCACTGTTACCGTTGGTAATCCAGTTTTTGGTGCCGTTCAGGAGGTAGTAATCACCCATATCCTCGGCGGTGGTGCGCTGTGAAGTGGCGTCGCTACCCGCTTCCGGCTCGCTGAGCAGAAACGCACCGATTTTCTCGCCCGAGGCCAGCGGCTTCAGGTATTTTTCGCGCTGCGCGTCGTTGCCAAAGGTTTCCAGTCCCCAGCACACCAGCGAGTTGTTTACGCTCATACACACCGAAACCGACGCGTCAATCTTGGAGATTTCCTCCATCGCCAGCACGTAGCTCACCGTGTCCATGCCGGAGCCGTTCCATTTCGGGTCCACCATCATGCCCATAAAGCCCAGCTCGCCGAGCTTCTGCACTTGTTCTTTCGGAAATTTCTGCTGCTCGTCGCGCTCAATCACGCCGGGAAGCAATTCGGTACGGGCAAAGTCGCGGGCAGCGGCCTGCACGGCCAGTTGCTCTTCGGAAAGATCAAAATTCATAAGGCTGCGAAGATAATACGGAAGGATTAATGTGGGGAACGTCCGGAGCAGACTGTTTAGACTTCGGGGAGAAAATCCAAAAATCAAGAGCCACAATCCAGGAGAAAATTCAAAAACCCAAAAGTCAAGACCCAAGACTCAAGAAGAGAAAAACCCGGGAATAGTCCTGATTTCCGGAAATCTTCTATCCTAAAGCTCTCTCTCGGCGGCTTGCAGGATGGCATGCATTTGCGCCAGCATAGCTTCAATGGTGGATTTTCCGGAAACCATTTTTTGCTGCAACTCCGCCAGCTGCGGCTCATAGTGGTCATCCAGTTCGGTAAGTGCGTTGCGCTTTTGCACCAGCTGCGCCTGCAAGTCGGTAATCTGCTTTTCGATAGCGGCAATCTCATTGCTGAGCGACTGCCGCCGGCTTGTTTTCTCGGTTTCCAGCGCGCGTTGCTGCGCTTCTTTTTTCGCCAGGTCCGATTGCAACGCTTTTTGGAGCGCGTCAATGTAGTAGCGGCCAGTGGAAACGACTTTTTCGCGCGTGAGGCTTTTGTCGGCAAACTTCAGGGCGTTGAAAGCCGCGCGCACTCCGGCAGGACCACCGTTTTCCGAAGCGGCGTTCCAGACTTCCAGAAAATCCACGCCCGGCTGGTTCACGCTTTCCAAAAGCTGATAAGCTTTGGCACGGGTCGTTTCATCGGTTTCGCCGCTGACGGGCGGGTGCGCCGAGGGCGCGGGTGCCGGATAAGGCGGCACAGGCGTGTCTGGTAAAGCTGGCTTTTGCGGCGGCGCAGGCGGCGGCGGAACCATCTGGGAAGGACCGGCCTCCGTTTCCGGGCTGTCTTTAAAAATGAGTTTTTTCAGGCTTGAAAAAAGCGGATTCCCGTCTGCCATGGTTGTTTTTACGGAAAGGTAATGGTTTAAATAAAAACGGGCTTTCAACCCTTTCTCCCTTTATCAAAAAGAACGCGCCTTGCGGCGCGTTCCTGACGATTCTATTCCGGAAATTTCCCCAAAAAAGAACTTTTTGTTGGTAAAAATTGGCAGGTTCATAGTTTTTCTCAATCATCCGCGCCGTTTGAAATACAATTATTTTGTCACCCTGCCCAAAGGCGTGGCCTCACAAGAACCAAGTTTCCCCGGCACCTGAGATTCCGCCTTTGGCGGAATGACAAAACAAGGAGAAAGGGCTGTTGGGCACGCAATCCTCTTTTATCTATCGTCTTTTGTCCCCAACCTACTGCGGTCTTGAAAAAGCCGGATTGTTGGTAAAGCTGGTGTCGGTAAAGGTGTGAAGGAACCGAACCAACTGATATTTTTCCATATCATTCAATCCCAAACCTTTGGTCAGCTTGTTGTTTTTCTCCATAACCGTGTCCAAGGTAGCCGATTGCTTGGGCGGATCGTTGTAGAAATTCACTACTTCCTCCAGGGTTTTAAAGCGGCCATCGTGCATAAAATGCTTGCGCAGGGCTACGTTATAGAGGTTGGCCGTGCGGAATTTCCCCATATCGTCGGGGTTGCCGGTGGTGTTGAAGCGCCCGCGGTTGGTTGGGTTGCTAAAGTCGTCATCCAAACCCGTGTTGTGAAAAGCATTATCGGTCAGCATCGGATTGGTATGACAGTGAAAGCAATCGCCTCTTTCGCTGAAAAAGATATCACTGCCGGCTTGTTCGTCCTTGTCTAAAGCCGTTTTGCCGATCACTCGTTGGTAAAACTTAGAGTTTTGGGAAATCAGGGTGCGGATAAATTGCGACAACGCTTTAGTAACTTCATTAAAAGAAATATCATCCACCCCATACGTTTCTTTAAACAAACGGCGATAGGTGGTATCAGCATTGAGCTTGCTCAGATCGGTGGCAAAAAAAGTATGGGTTTCAAACAGCATCACCGTTTCCATCGGGCCGGTTTCGCCGCCGTTCCACAGCCAGTTGCGGTTCCAGGCCAGGTTCACGTGCGGCATCACTGTCAATCCATCAGCGGCAATGTGGTCGGAGATAAAGCCCTTGGTTTGGATGTGACACTGCGAACAGCTGCGGCCATCATTGGAGAGAATCGGATCATAGTAAAGGCGGCGGCCCAGTGCAATGCGCTCTACATACGGCTTGTTGTCTTCCGGAATGGGAATGGGCGGAAAAAACTGCGGTGCCAACAGCTTATAGGGCGTCAGCTTCAGCCGGGCGGCGGTGGTGTCGCCACCATAGGTGGAGTCAATAGGCGGGTTATTCGGGTCAATCGGCCCGGGTTTTACCTCTTTGTCCGGCTTGCAACCGATAGCCAACAAGCCCAGAAGGCTGGCGAAGAGTAAGATTCGTTTCATGGCAGAAAGGCAATTTACGAAGAATTCTTTTATATCCGGCCTCTCTGCTGGGTTAGAAATATTAAAATGCTGCTTAAAAAGCAGTTTTGTGCTTAGCCAAGGATTTCAATATTTCCGGAAATTCAAGGCTATTTTCCGGAAAATGCGTGAGGGATAGAGGCGGCGCGCAGCAGAGCCGAAAGCCCGACCCGAAGCGCAGCGGAGGGACACGCCCAAAAGACAAAATGCAGTAAGTAAAAGGCAAAAGTCTATCCAGAGAGACGTCTCAATTGGCCATTTTTCCGGAAATTTCCAGAAAAATCAGGACCGGAAGCGTTCAAAAAAGGCTTTATCCAGCATCTCGCGGTCGTCGGGATGGGCAATTTCAATCAACGCTTTGGCGCGCTGCCGTAGATTTTTCCCAAATAAAAACGCCACGCCGTACTCGGTAACAATGTAATGCACATGCCCTCTGGACGTCACCACGCCCGCGCCGGGTTTGAGGGTCGGCACAATGCGGGAAAGCCCTTTGGCGGTGCGGGCCGTCAGGGCAATAATCGGTTTGCCGCCGTCGGAGAGCGCTGCGCCGCGCATAAAATCCATTTGGCCGCCAATGCCGCTGTACTGATAGGTGCCAATGCTGTCGGCGCTCACCTGCCCGGTCAAATCCACCTCAATGGCGCTGTTGATGGCAATTACTTTGGGGTTGAGCTTGATGACGCTGGGGTCGTTCACAAAATCAATGTCCAGAAAAGAAATCGCCGGGTTGTCATTGATGTAATCATACAGCTTTTGGGTGCCAATGGCAAAGCCGGTAACGGTTTTCAGGGGATGCACGCGCTTCCGGGTATTGTCAATCACGTCATCAGCAATGAGATCCACAATGCCGTCGGAAAACATCTCGGTATGCACGCCCAGGTGGCGGTGGTTTTTAAGACATTTCAGCACCGCATCGGGCACCGTTCCGATGCCCATTTGCAAGGTGCTGCCATCGTCAATCATCTCGGCGATATAACGGCCGATGCGCATTTCTTCATCGCGCACTTTGGCCCCATAATCCAATTGGATCAGCGGCTCATCGTGCCACACCATATGGGTGAAACGGCTGATGTGCACCATGGCGTCGCCGAGGGTACGGGGCATAAACCGGTTCACCTGCGCAATCACAAAACGGGCGTTGGTAATGGCCGAGCGGGCAATATCCACCGAAAGACCCAGTGAGCAATAGCCGTGCGCATCGGGCGGCGACACCTGAATCAGCGCCACATCAAGGTCGAGCAGGCGACGGTTGAAAAGGTCGGGAATATCAGAGAGAAACACCGGCACAAAATCAGCGCGGCCTTCGGCCACGGCGCTGCGCACCACTTCGGAAACAAACAAGCTGTTAATGTGAAAATGACCTTCATATTCGGGCTTGTGCACCTCAATATCGCCTTGCAGCGTAATGGAAACCAGTTGCACGTCCGTCAGGCGGTCTTTCTGAGCCGCCAGTTCGTGCAGCAGGTGCAAAGGTGTGCAGGCACTGCCATGAACAAAAACGGTGTAGCCACTTTTGATAACCGAAAGGGCCTGAGCGGCATCGCTGTAGGTAGGAGTGTAGAGGCGCATAGGAAAAGCGCGGCAAAGGTCCGGCGAACTGCCGGAACGGTCGTACTTTTCCCTTTTTTATTCCCGCTTTTTAAAGAGAGATGAGTATTCGCCGCCGGCTGGTTCCGGTATTTGCCATTCTGATTTCCGGCATTTTGCTGCGCATTTTCCGGACCACTTATGGCCTGGAATGGAGCGGCCTGCAAAAAGTGGGCTATCTGATTCTTCTTTCGCTGGTATTGACGTTTTTGGGCAATGCCCTTTTCAACGCACTGGAACGGCCCCGCAAGTAGAGACGCGATTGATCGCTTCTCACTGCAACAAAAAAGACGCGATGAGTCGCGTCTCTACAATTAGTGCCGGAAATGGCGTGTGCCGGTCAGCACCATCGCCAGATTCTTTTCCTTGCAGTAATTCACACTGTCGGCGTCGCGGATGGATCCACCGGGTTGCACGAACGCCGTGATACCGGATTCGTCGGCAATGCGCACACAGTCATCAAACGGGAAAAACGCATCGGAAGCAAGTACTGCACCTTGCAGACTAAAGCCCGACTGCGCCGCCTTGGTGATGGCCTGCCGCAGGGCATCCACCCGGCTGGTTTGCCCGCAGCCTTTGCCCACCAATTGTCCGTTGCGCACGAGGGCAATCGCGTTGGATTTCAGGTGTTTGCAGACCGCATTGGCAAATTCGAGATCGGCTTTCTCCGTTTCGGTGCACGGGCGACCGCCAACGTCTTCCCATTTTTCGGCCAGCACGGTATCGGCATCCTGCACGAGTGTACCACCCAAGAGTGCTTTCGACATTTGGCGGTCGGCATCCAGCGGTGCTTTTTGCTCCAGTAAAATCCGGTTCTTCTTGCCTTGCAGAATGGACAGTGCTTCTGGTGCAAACGACGGTGCAATCAACACTTCAAAAAAGATATTGCTGATTTTTTCGGCTACCGCAGCGCTGATTTCGCGGTTGGTGGCCAGCACGCCGCCAAAGGCGCTTTCCGGATCGCCGGCGAGGGCGGCTTCCCAGGCATCTTCCACGTTTTCACGCACCGCTACGCCACAGGGATTGGTGTGTTTGATCACCGCAAATGCCGGTTGGTCAAATTCAGCAACCAAGGCACAGGCGGCTTCCACATCCACCAGGTTGTTGTAGGAAAGCTCTTTGCCGTGAAGTTGATTAAAAATCTGTCCTAAATCGCCATAAAAAGCGGCTTTCTGGTGTGGGTTTTCACCGTAGCGCAGGTCGCGGCGAAGGCCGGAAAAATCTTCGTTTTGGGTGGAATTTCCGGAAATATCGTTGTTCGGTAGAGACGTTGCATGCAACGTCTCTACGGTCGGTTGATTTCCGGAAAACCAATCGGCAATGGCTACGTCGTAACGGGCGCAGGCGGCAAACGCTTTTACGGCCAGCGCGCGGCGCTCTTCGCGGGTGGTTTGGCCGTTGCCCTTATCGAGCATCTGGATAAAACCTTCGTAATCGGCCGGACTGGAAAGCACACAGACATCGTTGAAATTCTTACCCGCCGCGCGCAAAAGGCTCACGCCGCCAATATCGATTTTCTCGATAATCGCGCTTTCGTCGCTGGTGGCACGCACGGTTTCTTCAAAGGGATATAAATCCACCACCACAAGGTCGAAAAACGGCAAGCCGTGTTCGGCCACGTGTTCCTGATGTTCCGCGTCAGCACGCTTGGCCAGGATGCCGCCAAATACTTTTGGGTGCAGCGTTTTGACCCGTCCGCCCAGGATGCTGGGATAACCGGTTACGTCTTCCACCGCCGTGCAGGGCAGCCCCAGCGCTTCGATGGCCGTTTGCGTGCCGCCGGTGCTGTACAGTTTTACGCCGTGGCGGTGCAGCCCGCGAACGAGGGTTTCGAGGTTTTCTTTGGAAAAAACAGAGATGAGAGCGGAACGCAACTGCATGAGAATAGAAAAAATTAGAGAAAAATGGAATTGGAGAGAAGGTTTTGGCTCAAGGCAAAACGGTCAAGGTATCTATCCGCTCAAAGTGCTTTTTGTTGAGTGTTGCCAGCGGCAGCTTGTGTGCAACTGCCGTAGCTGCGATAAAGAGATCCGCCATACCAATTTGCTTACGAGCCTTTTTCAGCGCTCCATTGAGGTCCACTGCCATTTGGGAAACAGTTTCGTCCATTGGCAACACCTGAATCCGCTGAAGCGCGTGGTTCCAGAAAGGACGCTGGCCCGCTGTTGCGCCTGCATAGATTTCGTAGTGCGTTATGGCAGAAATACAGAAATCATAGCCTTCGTCAAACAGGCGCATCCAGGTAGCGTTTGCCTTATCTGTTTTCCGGAAATACTCAATGAGGATAGAAGTATCTACCAGAATTATTTTTCCCGCCATTGGTCAATTGCCTTTCGGTTTTTGGCGATGGCATCTATTTGCTTCTGAGAGAAAACCGGTCCGTTTAACAACAATTGTCGAAAGGCTTCCCGCTCTTTATCCTCCGGTTGGCCGCTCTTTTCGACTTCTTGCTTCAGCAGCGCCCATTGTTTGGCCGGAAGCTGTTTGGCCAGTTGCACCAACTGTTCAAAAGCGATATGTACCTGGGCTTGCATAAGGTCAAATTTAAAACATTTACACCATTCGCTATTTACGACCCAACACCGCTTCGGCTTTTTCAATAATGGCTTCTTTTGTCAGGCCGTATTTCTGAAGGAGTTGCATCGGCGTGCCGCTTTCTCCAAAGGTGTCCTGCACGGCTACCATTTCCATTGGGGCGGGGCTTTTGCGGGCCAGAACGGAAGCAATCGTTTCGCCCAAGCCGCCAGCCTGCTGGTGCTCTTCCGCAGTTACAATACAGCCGGTTTTAGCAACGCTTTTCAGGAGGGCTGCTTCGTCAAACGGTTTAATAGTGTGAAAGTTGATGACTTCTACCGAAACGCCTTTTTCTTCCAGCATTTTGGCCGCTTCGATAGCCGTCCACACAAGATGACCGCAGGCGGCAATCGTGATATCCGTTCCTTCAGCCAGCATTTGCGCCTTGCCGATTTCAAACGGCGCGTCCGGGGCGGTAAACACCGGCCATTTGGGACGGCCAAAACGCAGATATACCGGGCCTTTATGGTCGGCGATGGCGATAGTTGCGGCCTTGGTTTGGTTGAAGTCGCAGGGCACAATCACCGTCATGCCGGGCAGCATTTTCATCATGCCAATGTCTTCCAGAACCTGGTGAGTCGCGCCGTCTTCGCCGAGCGTCAATCCGGCGTGGGACGCACAGATTTTGACATTTTTATCCGAGTAGGCTACACTCTGGCGGATCTGGTCATAGACCCGCGAGGTGGAAAAGTTGGCAAACGTAGTGGTGTAGGGGATAAAGCCGTCGATGGCCAGGCCGGCAGCCACGCCAATCATATTGGCTTCGGCGATGCCGCACTGCACAAAGCGTTGCGGAAATTCTTTGATAAACGCGTTGAGCTTCAGAGAGCCGGCAAGGTCGGCGGTGAGTGCAACAACTTTGTCGTTTTTCCGGCCTGCTTCGAGGATTCCCTCGCCAAATCCGGCGCGGGTTTCTTTCTGGTCCAGAATGAGGATATCGGTGGCTTTTGGCATAGCGCCGCAAAGGTAGGGCCTCCAAACGGGAGCTTTTTGCCAAATAAAGATTTCCGGAAAGCCTGGGCGCCTGTGCCAAGAGCTGAGATTTCCGGAAATTTTCCTGAATATCCCTTTGTCTTAAAGACCGAGGTTGTCCATAGCGTCTTCCAGTGTGGACAGTTTTTTCTTCGGTACTTCCTTTTCCACCAGTTCTACCTCATAGCCGGTATTGTCATCAGTAGCGGTCCAGGTGCCTTTCAGGAATGTTTTTTCCGGTTTGAGCTCCATCGTTGCTTTGTTGGGCACTTCCGTAAAAAGCCAGCTTTCTTCTTTTTTCACCATAGAAAGGCCCACCCAATCGTCTTCATCGCCTACCAGCATGATGGCGTTCCAGCGACACACGCCTTCTTGGCAATTGCCCCGATAGCCCCGGATAAAAAGGTGCACCGGAATCTCATCGTCAAAAAATCCGGTAAAATAGCGCCGCTCAGCCACCACGCCTTTGGGCTGCGCGTCGCCCTTTGCCTTTGGCGACGGATTTCCCCAATCTTCGTCTTCGTCATCGTCGGTCTCTTCCGGTTGGAAGGCCACATACGATTCGCCTTTGGCGGCTGCTCTGCGGGCAGCTTCGGCATGGGCCTCATAGGCGGCAATGGTCTCCGCCGGATAAATCGCGGCAAGGGCCCCTCCCCATAATTTTCCGCCGTATCCAAACAAGCCGCGCACCTTGACAGCAAAGGTCTTTTGCCGCATCGGGTCCAGGAAAAACACATAACCCATGTAGCGGTCGGGTGCCAGTTGCTCCAGCAGGCTGTCGCGCGTTGGTGGCTGCTTGATCAGTTCATAGCGCGCCAGCCGCAGGGTGTTCCAGCGCAGCCGCATAGCATCGCTTTCGTCGCGAAAACGTTGAAACCAGCGCTCGGCATTGCGCGCCAGCACAGGGCCCACACCGTCGGTGGCCACTTCCAGTGAGTCGGGTTCCAGGGTACGCAGCAGCTTAGGCAATACCGGCTGCAGGTCATACAAGACCTCCGCCGATGGCATCAGCGCCACGTATGGCGCCGGTTGCGGCTGCGCCAGGGCGGCTGCCAGCTGGTTGATGTAAACTGCTTCGGGCAAGGCCGGCTGTTTCTTTTGCGCGCGCGCCGGCGTCAGGATCCATAACAAAAGGCAGTAAAAGAGGAAACGCAGCATGGCAGGGGGACGGTTGAATGTGCCGACACCGAAATTAAGAACCCGGCGCCTCCCACAACCCATCAGGGCAGCACTACCTGAAGCTCCTGCACCGCGAAAGTGCCAAAATAGCCCAGTGCCCCACCAGAAATATTGCCCACCGGGTTGGCCGGCGCCGCACTGTTGCCGTCGGCATTGCCCAGGGTAGAAAAATATTTATAGGTGCCTTCATCGATTCCCTCCAGGTCAATCCGGATGGTCGTGCCCGAACCGATGTTTTTGTCTGTGTCATAAGACACGATACTGGGCCGGCCGTTGAGGCGTCCGTCGCTGTAGCGGTCGTCGCGCGCTTCCGTGCGCTGCACCTTGCCATTGGCCCAGATCAGGAATCGGTAATAATTGGGAATGCCGGGTGGGTCGATAAACTCCACAAAAATCTGCGCAGCCGTCTGACCGAAAAAAGAAGCGGTTTCGATGCGGACGCTATCAATTGACACACGCGCCGGCAAGGTAGAAGTCGCTGTAAAGACGCCCTCCGAAGTTATAGCCTCCAGTGTATAAGTATGGCCTGTGATTCCGGCCCGGGCCACAGGAGTAACATAATGACCGGGCGTGGATTCTACCAGAGAGTCAACGGTTCCGGCGGTCTGATCGCGGATAATCACCTGCGCGCCTTCTACGGCATCGAGGCGGGTCGATTCGCTAAACGGGATGGTCTTCGACAATACTACCGTCCAGGGTTGCAGGCTATCGGTCACCCGGCCTTCAATAAACACACGCGGCGTGCTGTCGCCTACCTTCAGGTCGATTACTTTCTGGCAGGAAGCGGCCGTCAGCAGGGCACCCAGCCCGGTTATCCAAAAAAGAAAAGAGCGCATGACTTATTTAAATTTGAAGTTGTAGGAAACGGAAGGCACCCAGCGGAACAGAGCGGTCTGCAAAGCCTGGGTGCGCGTAGGGTCGGCCGGATCTTCGCGGAAAGAGATCGAAAAGGCATTTTCCCGGCCATAGACATTATAAACGGAGAAGGCCCACTCACTCTGCCAGCGCTTGCGCGGCTTGCCCTGCAGGGTTGCGCCGATGTCGAGGCGGTGGTAGGCCGGCAGCCGGTCCTGGTTGCGTCCGTTGTAATAAAACAAAACGTTGCCGTCCTGTTGCAGGTATTTTCCGGAAGGAAAGGTAACGGCGTTGCCGGTCCAGTATACAAAGTTGGCCGAAAGGTTCCAGCGTTTGGTTAATTGATACAGCCCGACCAGCGAGATGTCGTGCAGGCGGTCCTGCCGCGTGGGGTACCAGGCGTCCCGGTTGATGCCGTCTACCTGCCGCTCCGACCGGCTGATGGTATAGCCAACCCAACCGGTAAATTTTCCGGTTTTTTTCCGCAGCAAAAGCTCCAGCCCATAGGCACGGCCCACACCGTAGAGCAATTCGCCTTCTACGTCCTGACGACCGTTGAGGTTGGCTCCGTCCCGGAAATCCACTTCTTTCTGAATGGATTTATAGTAGGTCTCCGCCGAAAACTCCAGGGTGTTTTCCCGGAAATTCTGGTAATAGCCCACCGAAAACTGATCGGCCAGGGCCGGGGCCACCACGTTGGAACTCATGATATAGCGGTCGGTTGGCGTGTTGGAAGCCGCCGTGGTGAGCTGCCGGATGTGCTGCACGTTGCGGGCGTAGGAAGCTTTTACCGATTTGTCGTCGCTGATCACAATGGAGGCCGAGATGCGCGGCTCCAGCGTGGGATAAGATTGCACCACTTCGCCGTTGCGGGTTTTAAGGGTATCGCGCACCGTTCCGTCGCCGTTGAACTGATAATAATCCGGTCCGCCCATAACCAGGAAAAGCCCCCCCCGCAGGCCATAGGAAATATTGAGCCATTCGGCCGCTTTCCAGTCGTTTTGTGCCCAGGCAGCTGTTTCCCAGCTAAAGCGCCTGGGAATCACAATATTGTTGATGCCGGTGGAGGCGCCCGCCTTCACTTCGTTGGGCAGAATGCTGTGGCGGATAGCATTGACACCAAAGCGCAGGCTGTTTTTAGGATTGGGAAAATACTGAAATTCCTGCTTGATGTTCAGATCTTCGAGCCGGCTCAACACTTCAAAATTGTTGCTGCCGCTGCTGAGCTTAAAGCCGTAGTTGAAGTTGGAGTAGATAATCGAGGTGTTGGAAAACAGTCTGGGATTAAACTGATGGTTCCAGCGCAAGGTGCCGGTTGCGTTGCCCCAGTCAATGCCGAAAAGCCCGCCGCCGAGCGCCAGCACATCGCGCCCGAAATAGCCGGAAAGGAAAAGCCGGTCTTTATCGCCAAGCCGGTAGTTGGCTTTAGCGTTAAAATCATAGAAATACAACTGGGCACCCTTCAGGGACGTATCGCTCGAAAGGCCCAGGAAGATGTCGGCATAGGTACGGCGACCGGTAACCAGAAAAGAGCCTTTGTCTTTCACGATGGGTCCTTCGATGGCGAGCCGGGAAGAAATCAGTCCGATACCGCCTTCTACGCCAAAGCGCTGATTGTCGCCGTCTTTCATGGTTACGTCCAGCACCGACGAAAGCCGCCCGCCATATTGTGCCGGTGGATTGCCTTTATAGAGCGTTACGTTTTTGATGGCTTCCGAAGTAAAGGTGGAGAAAAAGCCCAGCAGATGCGAAGGGTTGTAGACCGGCGCTTCGTCGAGCAGGATCAGGTTCTGGTCGGCACCACCACCGCGCACAAAAAAGCCGCTGCCGCCTTCGCCCGCGCTTTTGACGCCGGGCAGCAACTGCAATACTTTAATGACATCGCGCTCACCAAACAACACCGGAACGTCTTTGATGGCGGCGATGTCCAGCTTGGTGACGCCGGTTTGGGCGCTGGTCACGTTGGCGTTGCGCGCTTCGCCGCGCACCACTACCTCTTCCAGCTCTGTTTTGGATTCTTTAAGGGTGATATCCTGTCTGAGAGCCCCTTTAAGGGTGATCGGGCGCACCTCGGTCTTGTAGCCGCTATAGGAGATCAGCAGGTTGTAGCTGCCGACCGGCAGGGTGAGCGAGTAGAAGCCGTATTCGTTGCTTACGGTGCCACCGCCTTTTTTTTCTACGACTTCCACATTGGCCCCCAGGAGGGTTTCACCGGTTTCGGCATCGCGGATGATTCCAGAAACAGTGAAATTTTGCGCCAGCGCCGGGAGACCCAGCAGCAAAAGCAAAAAGGTAAGCGGTAAAAAGCGACCGGGTCGCAGATAAGATACAGACATAAAAAACGAGAGGCTATCGGAGATGGATATTTTCCGGAAATGTGGCGCAAAATTGCCACATAAAAGGAATCCGAACGCCTATTTTTCCATTGGGTCGCCGGGAAGCGGTTGCAGCGGGGTTTAACAGTGGCATTCGTTGAAGGTTGCGTTGGAACGATTCCGGAACCCGGCGCACCGGCAGGGCTACAATAGAAAAGGCCGCCGTTCCGTTTACCTGTAGCTTCGTACCTTAAATCTGCCATGCGTTTTACGTTTTCCCTGATCCCGCTTTTGCTGCTTTCCTTTCCCCTTTTTGCCCAGCGGGGCGCTATCGGACAGTGGCAGTCGCATTATCCTTACAACGTGCTCACGGGCCTTGCCTCCGACGGCGAGGTGATTTATGCGGCTTCCGACGTTGGTTTTTATACCTACCGGCCCGCCAACGGCGAAACGACAATTCACTCCAAGGTCGATGGCATGTCTGATGCCGGAACCGATAAGATCGGCTATGATACGGTGACCGGCACCACGGTGATCACCTACGTCAACGGCAATATCGACCTTTACCGCGATGGCGCTTTCTTTAATATTCCGAGCATCCGGCTGCGGCCGGCTGCGGGTGCCAAAACCATCTATGATGTATACTGCACCGGCGGCATTGCTTATATTAGTACCAGCATCGGGGCAGTGGTGCTCGACCTTAAAAAGCAGGAGGTAAAAGAAAACTACGTTTTCAACTACGGCGGTGATGTGCTGCCGATTCGCGCACTGCGTGCCCTCTCAGGTTATCTATATGCCGCCACGCCTCAGGGTTTATACCGTGCACCACTCTCGGGCGTCAACCTCCAGGATTTTACGGTGTGGCAGCCTTTGATTGCCGATACGCTTCGCGGCCTCGCGGCCTCGGGCAGCAGCCTGTGGCTGCACACGGCTGCCGGAGTGTTGCACTACCGTGAAAACGATGTTCCTGACACGGTTTTCCGGTCCCGCGAAGTGGTGCACATCGACCCGGCTCAAAACAGTGGACTGACGGTTACGCAGATCATCACGGCCAACGGCTATGTGTTTGGCCGCGTGCGGGTGCTCGATGCCGCCGGGACAGTGACCGACTCGTTTCGCGCCGGCTCGCCCCGCATGACGCTGCAACTAAAGGACGGCACTTTCTACACTGCCGATTATTGGGAAGGCCTGTTGCAGCGCACCACCAGCTTCGATCCCACTCCGATTGCGCCGTCCGGACCTTATTATCCATATAATTTTAAAATCACGGCCCAGGACCGGAAAGTGCGGGTGCTGCATGGCTCCTATAATCTTTTGTTTCAACCCGTAGGTCGCTTTGGCTGGATTTCCGATTATGACGGCACGACCGATCAGTGGAACACCCGATTGCCTTTTTCAATCAACGTAACCGACCTCATCGACTATGCTGAGACCGACGCCGGAACGTACTATGGATCCATGCAGCAGGGCTTGTATCTGATTAAAAAAGACAGCACGGTAGAAAACCTGACCGCCGCCGCCCTGGAGCCTTATTATGATGATGCAACCGCAACCAGCTTTGGCGTCATGAGCATGACCCGCGACCGCGACGGCAACCTGATTGTGGGGCAATACAAGCCACGGGAACACGACCTGGCGGTTCTTTCCAAAAACGGACAATGGACGCACCTGGCTGCCAACGGTTCTTCTTTTGCCGGCGGCCTGGCCCGCACGGCAGCCGGCCTGCTCACCGACGATTTCGGGCAGTTGTGGTGGTTTCAGCCGCGCGGCGGTGGCGTATTCGTCTATGACATGAACGGAACTCCCGACAATCCGGCCGACGACCGGAGCGCCCACCTGACCGCCGGGGAAAGATCCGGAGGATTGCCCGTTGCCGCCGTGCTGAGCCTTGCCAAAGACCGCGACGGCAGCATCTGGATCGGAACCGAAAACGGCATGGCGGTGGTGAGCTGCCCCGGAAGCGTTATTGGGGGCAAATGCGAAGCCACCCAACCCACCCTGAAGCTCGATCAGTTTGCCGGCAGGCTCTTCGATGGCGAGCAGGTCAATGCCATTGCCATAGACGGCGCCAATCGCAAATGGGTCGGCACCAACAACGGCGTGTGGCTGATCACCGCCGATGCCCAGCAGGTCGTGGAGCGCTTTACGATCTCCAATTCGCCCCTGCCTTCCAATATCATTCAGCGCATTGCCGTAGACGATGTTACCGGCGATGTGTATATCGGCACGTCCAACGGACTGATGAGCTACCGGGGCACGGCAACAGCGGGCAGCGAATCGGCTCAAACGATCCGGATTTTTCCCAACCCGGTGCGCAGCGATTACCGCGGGCCGATTGCCTTTGCCAACCTGCCCGCCAACGCCGATGTGCGCATCACCGATGTTTCCGGGCAGCTTGTGTACCGGACGACGGCCAACGGCGGACAAGCCGTTTGGGACGGACTGGACTATACGGGTCGCCGGCCGCAGACCGGTGTGTACCTGATCTTTGTTACCAGCAAAGACGGAACGCTAACAACACAGGGCAAGTTTGTTTTTGCCGAATAAGGCGGTAATTTCCGGAAACTGGTTTTGGCCTCCTCCGTATTGAACAGATAATTTCTCACCCGGCTATCAAAAAGATTGTTTTTATCGTCAATCCGCGCAGCGGCACCGACCGGGTCAAGGCGATAGCATCGGCGCTGGACGCCCGGCTGGATGTATCCCGGTTCCGGTACGAAATCCAAACAACGCAAAAGGCAAAGCACGGCATTGAACTTGCCCGGGAAGCAGCCGGGAGCGGCGCTTTTGCCGTAGTAGCGGTAGGCGGCGACGGCTCGGTAGCCGATGTCGCCAAAGGACTTTACGGAACCGACACCGCGCTGGGCATTCTGCCCAAAGGCAGTGGCAACGGCTTTGCCCGTTCACTGGGCATTCCTTTGTCGCTGGAAGGTGCCGTGGAACGGCTCAACTCGGCCCGGCTCCTGCGGGTGGATGTGGGTTTTGCCAACGACCAACTGTTTCTTTCCAATGCCGGCGTGGCCTTCGATG
>JAEWBT010000119.1 GCA_023391015.1 Bacteroidota bacterium | reverse complement strand
CGGCTGCACCGTGGTGCAGCCGTCCTATCTTTTGAAAGACTGGCTTTATTGACAGCAGCTTTTAGAGAAAGCACGCCGCAGCCAGCGAAAAATCCGGTGCAACATTTTTCAGGAAAGCACTTCGGCGGAAAAACCGGCTTCTTCCACCATTTTTTGAATCGCCTGCGCGTCGGCGTCGGTGGTTTGCACCGTCAGGATTTTATCCGGATTGGCGGTATCTACCTCCCAGTTTTGGAGGCTGGGCAGGTCGTTTAGGAAAGGGGTAACCGCTTTTATGCAACTGCCGCAGTTGATATTGGTTTTAAAACGAAAGGTATTCATGTTTTTCAAGGTTTAGATCCCTTCAAAATTGACACTAAAACCTGGTATAAAACCACAAAATTCCGGCGAGCGGCCGTGCTGGAACAAGCCGCCGTTTTCCGGAAAATGCCCACTTGCTTGAAGAGGCACGGGCACCATTATTTCGCTGAAACCGTTTTTCACTATGAGGCTCAAAACATTTTTGTGGAAAATCTTCGGGCGCATCGTCGGCTTTTCGGTGCTTACCACGTTGGGGCTGACGGCGGTTTTGCAGGCGGTTTTTGTAAAAAACACCCTGCGCAACTGCTACATGCCGGGCTTTACCGAAACCATCCTTTCCGGCATTGCCCTGCTGATTGCGCTGTGCTCTGCGACCTTGTTTCTGGTCCATCTACCGACCGTTCGCGCCAGCACAGGGTGGACGGCGCTCGCCTTTGCACTTTTGCCGCTGGCAGCATCGCTTTATCTGGGCAGCTTTTGGGTGGAAGAAACCCCTTCTACCGTAGAAGTATTGCACCTGCTTGCGCTATTTGGCCCTGTTTGGTTTTGGATTGGAAAGGGCTATTTCCAATTCCGGAAATACAGGCACTTCTTTCCGGAAAATAAAGAGTAGGAATGATTCTTGATAATACCCGTTTTTACTATGAAGAAGATACTTCTCCCGCTCGCCCTTGCCTTCTCGCTGGGCCTGACTGCCTGCACCGAAACCACGCAGAACAAAACAACTGTCAATAACACGGTTACGGATTCCACTGCTGTTTCCGGAAATGGGGTATCTGCCGCAGTGCCCGTGGACCCCGGATTGACCCTGCCCGTGCTGGATGCCCTTTTCTATGAAGAAGATTTTGGCAACGACCTCAAAAACCAACTGGGCCTTTCCAACGAACAGATTCAGAAGCTGAAAGCCGCCGCCCAGAAATCAGTGTCCGATCTGGACGAGAAAGGCGACGGCACGGCCTATCTTGGCTCGGCCCGCGCCGCATCTAAAAACTCCGAAACCCAACTCAACAGCATTCTGGGGGAAGAAAAAGCAACACAACTGCGGCAATACGTGGCGAAGCGCTACGCCGGCGGCGACCTGGAAGGCTTGCTGCCCACGCAGCCCAACGCCGTGCCTACCGACACGCGCGTAGTAGTGAACGCCCCGGCCTACCGGATGGACGTTTTTCAGGATGGCCGCCTGTTGAAGTCTTATCAGGTGGGCATCGGCTACCCGGAATTTCCCCTGCCCGCCGGGATGCGCCGTGCCGATAAAATCATTTTTAATCCCACCTGGACGCCGCCTGACGAGCCGTGGGTGAAAGGAAAATTTGCCCCCGGCAAAACTGTTGCCGCCGGCAGCAAAGACAACCCACTGGGACCGGTTAAAATCCCGATTGGCCTGCCCAGTCTGATTCATGGCGGCAAGCAACCGGCGAAGCTGGGCACTTTTGCCTCGCATGGTTGCGTGGGCCTTACCAATGAAGGCATTCAGGATTTTGCCACCACGCTGGCCCAGATTTCCGGTGCGGCTACCCTGACGCCCGACGCGATTCAGGCTTATGGTACCCAAAAAGGCAAAACCACTGAGGAAAAGCTGCCGAAACCCGTTCCGGTAGAACTCCGCTACGAAACCATTGTGGCCGGCAACGGCGGTCTTACCATCTATCGCGATGTGTATGAGCGTGGCACCAACACCACGGGTTATGCCGACAAAGTGCTTCAGGTCTATAACCTTTCCTACGGCGCGCTTCCGGCAGCCGAGAAAAGCGCACTGGTAGCAGCGCTGACAGAAATGAACCGCGACGCGCAGGGCAATGCCATTGCCGATGATGTGGAAAGCCCGGTAGCCGACACGACGACCGGTGCCGAAAAGCCCGGTTCCAACACAAAAGGCAAGGTAACCCGCACGCTGAAAGGCGAAAAGGAAATGTTTGTACCCATTGCAGCGCTTGCCGGAAAAGGCTATCCGGCTCCGGTGAATCTGGTAGGTGGAACAGCGCCGGCCAAGGCCACCGCACGCCGGTAGTTTTCCGGAAAGCCAGCCCATTTCAAAAAGCCCGTCTGCCCCGCAGGCGGGCTTTTCCTTTCTTTTCGTTATACTTTTGAAGTCTAGAACAGCAAATAATCAAAAAGAAATGAAAAGAAAAATCACCATTCTCGGGGCCGGACTGGTTGGGTCGCTGCTGGCTGTGGTGCTGCGGAAAAGAGGCTACGAAGTCACGGTCTATGAGCGCCGCCCCGACATGCGCACCAACAGCATTGGCGCGGGCCGAAGCATCAACATGGCCATGAGCGTGCGCGGCTGGGCCGCCCTCGACCTCGCCGGACTGCGCAAAGACATTGAAGACCTCGCTATTGCCATGCCGGGCCGCTACCTCCACCAGGCCGACGGCACCACCGCCTTCCAGCCCTACGGCTCCAACGGAGAAGCCATCTACTCGATCTCCCGCGGCGAACTGAACAAACGCCTGATGACCTTGGCGGAAGCCGAAGGCGTCCAAATCCATTTCAATCAGCGGGTGATGAAAGTGGATGTTTCCACCAACACGCTCACCTTTGAAGACGGCCACACCGAAACCCCGGATCTGCTCCTGGGGGCCGACGGCGCGTTCTCGGCCCTGCGCACTGCCTACACGCATCAGGACCGCGTGAACGCCTCGCAGATGTACATAGAGCAAGGCTATAAAGAACTGCAAATCCCACCTGCCGAAGACGGTAGTTTCCGGATGCAACCCACCGAGGCCCTGCACATCTGGCCGCGCCGGCAGTTTATGATGATTGCCCTGCCCAACCCGGACGGGTCTTTCACCTGTACCTTGTTTATGCCGTTTGAAGGCGAAGATTCCTTTGCGTCTTTAAAAACGCCGGAAGCGGTAGAAGCGTTTTTCCGGAAATATTTCCCCGACGCGCTGCCGCTCATGCCGACGCTGGTGGAAGATTATTTTACCAACCCAACGGCCTCGCTGATTACCACCCGCATTGAGCCGTGGTTTCATGAGGCCAAAAGTGCCCTTATCGGCGACGCCGCCCACGCTATCGTGCCTTTCTACGGGCAAGGCATGAACGCCGGTTTTGAGGATGTGCGTGTGCTGAGTGAGTTGCTGGATAAACACGCTGACGACTGGGCCGCCACACTGCCCGAATACAGCCGCCTGCGCAAGCCCAATGGCGACGCGGTGGGCGCGCTGGCCTTGCAAAACTTCGTGGAAATGCGCGACAAGGTGGCCGACGATGATTTTCTGGCCCGTAAAAAGCGCGAAAAAGAACTTACCCATCAATATCCGGAGCGCTTTCGCTCGGTATATGAAATGGTGTCTTTCTCCCACACGCCCTACGACACGGCTATTAAATGCACTGAGGCGCAGGACCGTCTTTGGGAAAGCATTCGCCACCTGAGCGCCGACGATCCCCAACTGCAAACCCACCTGGCCGCCTATGACCGCGCCGTTAAAGACCTGGACTTCGGCCTATGAACCCCGCTGCCATGAATGCTGCACCGCTCGCCAAAAGGTGGACGGTGCAGAAACCCGACCCCGATGTTGTGGCCGGGCTGGTGGAGTCGCTGAAGATTTCTCCGGCCCTGTGCCAGCTGCTGGCCCTGCGCGGCATCCATAATTACGACGAAGCCAAAACGTTTTTCCGGCCCCAGCTGGAGCATCTCCACGACCCTTTTTTGATGAAAGGGATGAAGGAAGCCGTGGCGCGCATTGCCGAAGCGGTGGAGTGGCACGAGCGCATCTTAGTGTACGGCGACTACGACGTGGATGGCACTACCTCGGTGGCCGTGGTGTATGATTTCCTGCGCCGCCATTACCCCGACCTGCGCGACGACTCGCTGGCCTACTACATTCCGCACCGCTACCGCGAAGGCTACGGCCTCAGCAAGGAAGGCATTGACTACGCCAAAAAGCACCGCTACGGCCTCATCATCACGCTGGACTGCGGCATTAAAAGCGCCGACCTCGTGCGCTATGCCCAGGGCCTCGGCATCAACGTGATTATCTGCGACCACCACCTGCCCGACGAGGAACTGCCCAAAGCGTTTGCGATTCTCAATCCCAAACAACCCGGCTGCAATTATCCCTACAAGGAACTTTCCGGCTGCGGCATTGGCTTTAAACTGGTGCAGGCGCTGTGCGCGCACTGGAAATTGCCGCAGGAAAAAGCGTATCGCTACCTGGACCTCGTGGCCACGAGTATTGCCGCCGACTTGGTACCGATTGACGGTGAAAACCGCGTGCTGGCTTTTTATGGGTTGAAACGCGCGGCGGAAAATCCTTCTATCTCCCTGCAAACCTTACGGGAAATGACCGGCCTGACGCGCGCCATGACCATCTCCGATCTCGTGTTTGTGATTGGCCCCCGCGTGAACGCTGCCGGGCGCATGGACGATGCCAAAAAAGCCGTGGCCCTTTTCACCTCCGACGACCCCGAAGAGGTGAAACGCATTGCCCTGGAACTGCAAAGCGACAACACCGACCGCCGCGAGAAAGACCGCGAAACCACCGAACAGGCGATGGAGATGATGCGTACCGACCCGCACGCAGCCGGCCGGAAAGCCACCATCGTTTTCTCCCCCGATTGGCACAAAGGCGTGGTGGGCATTGTGGCCTCGCGCCTGGTGGAGCAATACTACCGGCCCACCATCGTGCTCACCCAAAACAATGGCAAGATTAGCGGCTCGGCGCGCTCGGTGATTGGGTTTAATATCTACGAAGCCCTGCACGAGTGCCGCGACTTGCTGGAAGCCTATGGCGGCCACTTCTACGCCGCGGGGATGACCCTATTGCCGGAAAACCTGGATGTATTCCGCACGCGGTTTGAGGCCGTGGTGGCCGAGACCATTACCCCGGCGCAGCAGATTCCGGAAATCAACATCGACGCGGTGGTGTCTTTCGCCGATATCACGCCGGCGTTTTTCAACATCCTGCGCCAGTTCGAGCCTTTTGGCCCCGCCAATCCGCGTCCGGTGTTTATGAGCCGTGGCGTGCATAATTATCGCGGCCTGAGCCGGGTGGTGAAGGATGCCCACATCCGGTTTGTGGTGCAGCAAAAAGGCGGCGTCTCGATGGATGGCATTGGCTTTGGCCTGGCCCCGAAGTTTCCGTATGTGGAAGCCGGGACGTTTGACCTGGTTTATACCATAGAAGAAAATGATTTTCAGGGCGCTACGCGCTTGCAGCTGAAGGTGCTGGATGTCCGGCCTTCCTATTAATTCCCAAAGTCCTAAACGTGTAGGTATATAGGCGGAGTCCTCCGCTTATATACCTACACGCGTTTTTATCGTGCTGGAGTTTCCCGCCTATATATCTACACGTGTTTTTATCGTGCCGGAGTTTCCCGCCTATATACCTACACGTGTTTTTATGATGCCGGAGTTTCCCGCCTATATACCTACACGCGTTTTTAGGGCCAAAGTGTTTTTTGGGTATAGGAAATCGCGTGTTTTTAAAAGGAAAGAAAATTTTGGTTGTGATAATCCATAGCAATCTTTTCGGCCATTGTTGCGCGCCCTTTCCGGATGGCCCCGGCGGGGCCAAAGGTTTGTAGCTGCGTAGGCATAATTAGCAGGAAGGTCGCTTCGCGACCCAATGTTTGTCCGGGAGATTGCAGGACAAACCTT
>JAEWBT010000115.1 GCA_023391015.1 Bacteroidota bacterium | reverse complement strand
TCGTTCATCTCAAAAACCTTCTCGCCGTTCGGGTTGCGAATAACGGAAGTGCGCATTTCGTATTGAAACAGGTCGTAGGCGCTCTTGCCGTCCTGCGTGAAATGACGCGAAAAGGCAAGGCCTTTCGGTGCTTTTTTAGCGGTGCTCATGGGTGATAAAAGAGGTTGAAATTTTTTGAAAGAAAATAGAATCAAGCCTTACGGAAACAGTTCCAGACAGCAGAAAAGCAGGCGAAGGCCCACCTTCCATAACGAAGGTATCCTTTCACAGGGAAGCGTTTCAAAATGGTTATCCACACCCGTTGCTAAATGTGGATAACTTTTTAAGGAGCATATAAAAAGACTTATCTATCAGTCCAGTAAGGTCGTTTTTAAGCTAAAAAGACTGCCATTTCCGGAAAATAGAAAGTACCTGAGTCCATCTCAGAACGGCTTTTTCAAAACCGTTCTCTCCTTCTAAAAGGAAATTTTCAATGAAAAAGTTAATAAAAGTACTTTAATACCTTTATAGGGAAAGCCTTGCTACCTTTGTGTTCCATTTAATTCCAAAACAATTTTCTCCCATGACCACTGCAACCGCTGAAAACATTCTGGACGTCACCGTTCTGCCCCCACAACAAAAGCACCCGACCATCTTCCAACGCTTCGATGCGCTGGCTGAAGGCGAAACCCTGAATCTTCACAACGACCACGACCCCAAACCCCTTTACTATCAGCTGCTCGGCGAGCGCGGCAATATCTTCGACTGGACCTATCTGGAACAAGGACCGCAATGGTGGCGCATCGCGATCCGGAAAAAAGTGGTTGGCGAAAGCGGCGGCGAAACGCTGGGCGAACTGGTGGCTAAAGACTATCGCAAGGCACAGGTTTTCCGGAAATATGGCCTGGATTTTTGCTGCGGCGGCAAGAAGACAGTGAAAGAAGCCTGCGCTACCAAAGGGCTGGACTTTGCCAAAGTAGAAGCCGACCTGCAAGCCACCGACCGCATCCCCGACAACCGGCAGTTGCCTTACACCGAATGGGAAGCGCCTTTCCTCACCGACTACATCGTGAACACCCACCACGCGTATGTGCGCAAGGCCCTGCCCGATGCGCAGTTCTATGCCCGCAAAGTGGCCCGTGTGCATGGCAGCCGTCACCCGGAGCTGATTCCGGTCCTGCAACTGGTTGAGAAAATTGCCCAGGAAATGACTTCGCATATGGTGAAGGAAGAACAAGTGCTTTTCCCTTACATCAAAGCGCTGTACGCTGCTAACGGCGAGCTGCCCTCCCAAGCCGCATCATTCGGCAGTGTGCAAAGCCCCATTGCCATGATGGAAGCGGAGCACGAAGATGTAGGCGGGGCGCTGGAAGAAATCCGCAGCCTGACCAACGATTATACCCTGCCCGGCGACGCCTGTGCCAGCTACAGCCTCCTCTACCGCCTGCTGGAAGCTTTTGAAGAAGATTTGCACCTGCACGTCCACCTGGAAAACAACATCCTGTTTCCCAAAGCGCTGGATCGGGAAAAAGAGTTGCAGGGACAAGGTCAGCTTTAGAACATCAGACTTGTCAAGTCAATCTAAAAAAGTACGCGGACTTGACAAGTCGCACGACCCACGACTTGACAAGTCCGCGTACAAAATATGGGATGACTTGTCAAGTCTCTTTTTCTTTGGCTTTCCTCCGGATGCTTCTATCTTGATACCTAACACTTCCCCCAGCCATGCGCCCCATTTCCCCCGATACCAAAATCGCTGCCCTGCTGAAGGCCGAGCCGCGCGCGCTGGACGCAATTGTTTCGCTGGCCCCGGCTTTTGAAAAATTGCGCAATCCGGTGTTGCGGAAGGTAATGGCCTCGGTAACAACCATTGCCATGGCGGCTAAAATCGGGGGACGCGAGGTGTCCGACTTTTACCGGGTGCTCCGGCCGCTGGGATTTATAGCGGAAGGCGACAAGCCCCAGGAAGCCAAACCTACAGAAGTGCCTCATAGCTTTTCACCCGAAAACCTGAATCAAGAAGACATTGAAATCCTGGACGTGCGCCCGGTGATCGCCTCCGGCGAAGACCCTTTGCAGCTGATTCTCTCCCACACCCAAAAGTTGCCCGAAGGCCATGCCCTGCAAATCATCAACAGCTTTGAGCCAGTGCCGCTCCTGAAACTCCTTCAAAAGAAAGGCTTCGAAACCCACTCCGAGAAGATAAGCGAGGGCCTTTACCACGCTACTTTCCGGAAAAAAGGGGCTGTGAAAGACGTGATGGAACGTCCCGCCGAATCCACCGGTGACTGGGAGTTTCTTTTAGAAAAATACAACGGCAATATGGTTGCATTGGACGTCCGGCAGCTGGAAATGCCTGGCCCCATGCACACCATTCTGGAAGCATTGGAAACGCTGCCTTCTGACAGTGCCTTGTTTATCCACCACAAAAAAACACCGGTTTTTCTTCTTCCCGAACTCGCCCAGCGCGGTTTTCAATACCGCATTCTGGAGCGGGCTCCCGGACACGTGGAAATGCTTATTTTTCCGGAATAGAACCCCATGATTCCCGCTGCCTCTGCCCCTCCCACCACTTCACCCCGCGTCGTACTGCCTTTCTACGGCTACGGCGCGGGGTGTTTTCTGGTGGCGACGCTGGTGCTGCTGATGCATGCCGGAAAGCTGACTGGCCATTACTTCCAGCCGCCGCTGCTGGCCGTTACGCACCTGCTGGCGCTGGGCTGGGGCACGATGATGACCTTTGGCGCGTCGTACCAACTCATGCCGGTGCTGACCGGGAAACTGCTGTGGAGCAATCGCCTGGCTGCGGTTTCGTTTTGGCTGGCAGGATCGGGCATTCCGCTGCTCGTCTGGGGATTTTATTCGTTTCAATTGGACGGGCTGGCGCTAATAGGCGGCGTGCTTACATTCTTGGGCATCAGCTGCTGGCTGTTCAATATGTCGGGCAGCATTGGCGGCGACTGGAAAAAACAAGTCCACGCCGTTTTCCTGTTCACCGCCGGTATCTGGCTGTGGCTCACGGCCTTTGCCGGACTGATGCTGCTGTTTAATTTCCGGTATCCGATTCTGCCGTCCGATTCGCTGCATTATTTATCCGTTCATGCTCACCTCGGCATTGTGGGCTGGTTTCTTCTGCTGATTACCGGCGTGGGCACGCGCCTGATTCCGATGTTTTTAATCTCCAAATACGAAAACAACCGCTTGCTTTGGGCACTGTTCGGATTGGTAAACGGCGGGTTATTGGTGTATCTGGGTGGCTTTTTGGTCGGCATTTCCGGAACGGTTGGGGTCGCTATTCTGTTGGTGGTAGCGGCCATTGCCTTGTTTATTCTTTTTTGCTACCGCTCCTATCAAAAGCGACTGCGCCGCGCGGTGGATCTTC
>JAEWBT010000047.1 GCA_023391015.1 Bacteroidota bacterium | reverse complement strand
CGACCACGTGGCCTCCGAGCGGATGAACAACGAGATTTTTGAAACCCTCGTGCACACCACACCCATCGAGCTGCCCAAGGATTTCCTGAAGCGCTGGATGCAAAGCGGCGGCGCCGACGACAAGCCGAAAACCGCCGAGCAGGTGGAAGCCGAATTCCCGCAATTTGAGCACAGCCTCAAGTGGTCGCTCATCTCCGACAAACTTATTGGCGAAAACGGCGTGAAAGTGGACCTGGAAGACATCCGCAACGATATGAAAGGCCGCCTGATGGGCTACTTCGGCATCGACAATGTGGAAGACGCGCCGTGGCTCGAGGGCTATATGAAGCAAATGGAGAAAGACGAAAAATCGATGAACGAAACGTATCAAAACCTGCTTTTCGGTCGCTTGTTTGAAACCCTGCGCGGCAAAATGGCCAGCGAGGAAAAAGAAATCAGCCACACCGAGTTTGCAGAACTGCCGGCTCCGGGTGCCGCACACCACCAGCACTAAGAACCAGCTTTTAGCTTTTTTCCTAAGCAGCAACCATCCAACAGGTTGCTGCTTTTTTTTTGTGGAAAAGCAGTTTTAAGAGCGGCGTTTGGCATGATTTTAATTCCTATACAGCATAACCCTTTTTATCTATCACCTCAAAACTCTCTACTCATGGGCATCTTATCCTGGATCATCTTCGGCCTTATTGCCGGAGCCATCGCAAAAGCTATTCACCCCGGCAAAGACCCGGGCGGCTGGATCATCACCATCATCATTGGCATTGTCGGCGGGATTGTCGGCGGTTGGATTGGCACCCTGCTCAACCTGGGCGACGTAAACAGCTTCAGCATTGGGTCTTTCCTGCTGGCCATCCTGGGCGCGGTAATCGTGCTTTGGATTTACCGGAAGGCAACCGCCGGACGCACTACCGTCTAAATCATTTGTAGCAAACAACTGCCTTAAAGGCCGCTTTCTTTTCCGGAAAGCGGCTTTTCTGTTTTCCGGAAATCAGCGCCCTTCCCTGCCCCTCGCGCCGGTTGCGTTATTTTTGTCCCACCCGAAATCTGTTTTCCTTTCTCACGACTATGCTTTTTCGTTTTCTTTTCCTTTCCTGGTTTCTTTTTTCCGGCACAGCCCTGCTGGCGCAGGATGTCTATACTTCTTCCGGAAAGCCCGTGAACCGCACACGTGCCAATGCGGAACGCTCTGGCTTCGACCCCGACCGGATGGTATATGGTGGTGGCATCTCGCTGGGTTTTGGTGGCAACAGTTACTATGGCGGCAATTCGTTTCTGATTGGCGCGTCGCCCACCGTTGGCTACCGTTTTACCGATGCTTTTATGGCGGGGATTGGCGTGGGCTATACCTATCAAAGCATCAGCAAAGGCCTTTACAATCCGCAGACCGGCCAAAGTTCACCCGCCCGTTACCATTGGGTGTATCCCAACCTGTGGGCGCGCGTTGGCATTTTTGAAAACGTTTTTCTGGGCGGCGAATATGCTTACAACGTGCTTTCCTACAACTTTCTCGATAACGACCCCTCCGGTAGCGGAAACGTAATCACCCGCCGCGCCACCGAAAACGTTTCTTCCCTGCTCCTGGGCGGCGGCCTGCGCCAGCGCATCTCCGACCGCAGCTCGATCCTGATTGGTGCGTACTACAACGTACTGGGCAAAAGCACCGACCGTTTCAACCCGTATCCCGGAAATCTGGTGCTGCGCACCGGCATTAGTATTGGGTATTAGATATGTTTCATGTTTTATGTTTTATGTTTCATGATAACTAAAGAAAACCCTTTGGATTCCGGAGTCTGGTTTATGACTTTTGAACTTTGATTTCCTGAATTTGATTTCCGGAATTTGACTTTTGGACCTTGTTTTTTGAGTTCTGAATTTGATTTTTGGACTTTGGTTTCCGGAACCTGAATCCTACTTCCTTACTTTTTCATGCACCACGGCATTCTGCTGGCCATTATTCTGGGCTATTTTGCCTTGCTTCTCGGCATCGCATTCTACACCTCGCGCAACGCCAACAACGAGTCTTTTTTTATCGGCAACCGCTCGTCCAACTGGGTGCTGGTGGCCTTTGGGATGATTGGCACCTCGCCGAGCGGGATGACCTTTATCTCGGTTCCCGGAACGGTAGCGGGCGGCGCACTGGGGTATTTTCAGGTCGTGATTGGCTATATGCTGGGCTATCTGGTGGTGGCCTTTGTGCTGCTCCCGCTTTATTACCGGCTGCGGCTCACGTCTATCTACACCTATCTGGACCAACGCTTTGGCAACAGCGCTTATAAAACCGGCGCGTTGTTTTTTATCCTTTCCCGCACACTGGGGGCCACACTTCGGTTGTATCTGGTTATCAAGGTGTTGCAGAAGTTTGTATTGTCCGATATGGGGATTCCGTTTGAAGCTACGGCTATAGCGATTCTTCTTTTAATCTTGCTCTATACCTATCGCGGTGGGGTGAAAACCATCGTGTGGACCGACACCCTGCAAACCACTTTCATGCTTCTGGCCCTCGGCGCGTGTGTGTGGTTTTTAATCCAAAAATTAGAATTTTCCGGAATTGGCGCGGCGTGGAGCGCGATGGGTGCCAACGGCCTGACCAAACTGCTGGATTTTGACCCGATTTCCGGAAATTATTTCCTCAAACAAATCCTCGGTGGCGCGGCCATTACGGTGGCCATGACCGGCCTGGATCAGGAAATGATGCAGAAAAACATCTCGGTGCGCACCCTCGGCGACTCGCAGAAAAACGTGCTCGTGCTGTCGGTGTTGCAGGCGGCAGTGGTTTTTATCTTTCTCCTGCTTGGCGGTTTGCTGGCGCTCAATGCACAGGCCACCGGCGCAGCCATCACGGCGGGCGATGATTTGTTTCCAACCTTCGCGGTGGACCAAGCACCGTTCTGGATAACCGTTTGCTTTTTGATTGGCTTGGTCTCTGCGCTGTTTCCTTCCGCCGATGGCGCGCTGACGGCGCTTACCTCCTCGTTTTGCATTGACATCCTGGGCATCCGCAACCGTGAAAAAGCCCTGAGTGAAGAAAAACAAAAAAGCATCCGGCTGCGGGTCCACTACTCGTTTGCCGTCGTATTCCTGATTTGCGTGTTTATTTTCCGGGAAATCGACAACGGTTCGCTTATCAGCACGCTGCTCACAGTGGCTGGTTACACCTACGGACCGCTGCTCGCCTTGTTTGCTTTTGGGCTCCTGACGCGGCGCGGCATCAACCCAACGCTGCTGCCGGTTGTTTGTATTTTGGCACCCGTACTTTCTTATTTTCTGAAAATAAACGACAAGGCGCTGCTCGGCGGTTATGCCATCGGCACGGAACTGTTGATTATCAACGCAGCCATCACTTATATCGGCTTATTACTGATTTCCCGGAAAAATGTACCGTTAGCCGTTCCTGTTTCATCTTAAAAAATCACTGTGGAAGAACCTAAGAACAATACCAGTCCGACCTCGCAGGAACCCTTGGAGCAACCCGCTCAGGTGGTGGTTCCGCCGCCATCGCGCGGCCATTTCTCGAACCTGAACATGCGCAACTGGACCGAAACGCGCGCCTCCTCCAGCTGGCAGATTTTTAAAATCATGGCCGAATTTGTGCAGGGCTTTGAAGCCATGGCGAAGGTGGGGCCGTGTATTTCGGTATTTGGCTCGGCGCGCACGCAGCCCGGCACCAAGTATTACGAGCTGGCCGTAGAAATCGCCCGCTTGCTTTCCCTGGAAGGATTTGGGATTATCACCGGCGGTGGCCCCGGCATTATGGAAGCCGGCAACAAAGGCGCGCACCTGGCGGGCGGCAAGTCGGTGGGTCTTAACATTGAGCTGCCGTTTGAGCAACATTCCAACCCGTTTCTGCCCCGCGAAGGCAACCTGAATTTTGATTACTTTTTTGTGCGCAAAGTGGTGTTCACCAAATACTCGCAGGGCTTCGTGATGATGCCCGGCGGCTGGGGCACGATGGATGAGTTTTTTGAAGTGGCCACACTGATTCAGACCCGGAAATTCACTCAAACGCCCATGATCTGCGTGGGCAAAGACTACTGGCAGGGCCTTTTTGACTGGATGCGCAGCACGATGCTGGAGGCAGAAGGCAACATCTCGCCCGGCGATTTGGAGATGATTAAAATTTACGACACCGCCGAAGAAGTAGTGGATTACATCTGCGATTTCTATACCCACAACAAGCTGCAACCGAATTTCTAAGGGCGCTTCGCGCGGTTGGAAACGCCTTTGGCGGATTGGAGCTTCGCGTTGGAAATTAGAGCCTTCGGCGTTGGATTATACTGAAATTATAATCCAACATCATTTCTCCGAAGAGGTGATGTTATTCTCCGCAAAATGCGTATAGACAAGACATGCCTTGTCTATACGCATTTTGCGGATTCTTTTATTACACGGCTCTTTTGGAAAACAGACAGCTGCTTTTTCCGGAAATTTCCGGAAAATTATCGAAGCATATAACCAATGCTAAAGCCATAACCCCAGTTGCGGATACCGTTGTTGCTGTTTCCGGAAGGTGCAATATTGGCCAGGCCAATATTGGCAAAGCCGCGCAGGATCACGCCATTGGCTGCCTGAATGCCGCCGTTGAAGCCCAGTCCGGCATCCAGCCTTTTAAAATTAGATCCGCTTCCATCGCCAAATTTGACATCCTGCGAAAAGTTTCCGCTGCTGATTTTTCCGCCCACGCCAATCGCCAGATAAGGTCCGCCGCCAATGAACAAACGGGCACGTCCCATGGATGCTTTCGCCAGCAAATTCACCGGAATTTCTACATAATCCACGCGGATATTCAAGCTGCCGGCCAGGTCGTCGGTGCCCCGCTGCGAGTAAAATACACCCGGCTGAATGGAAAAGTAGCGGTTGAGCGGGGCATCAATCGTAACGCCGGCGCGCAGTCCGGGCCGTACATTACCGACAATCTTTACCGGGTCCGAATTTATCCCGCCACTGCTAGCCGATGCCTTCCAGGTTTGATTGCTCATCTGAAGCCCCACTTCCGGCGCAATGCGAATGGACTGCGCGCTGGCCGGCAATGCGGCGAAAAGAAAGGCTGCGTAGAAAATTTTTTTCATGGCGCAAATATAGGCGGCAGGGGTTCGCAAGCGTTTTTCCCATCTGCCCTATTTCCGGAAATCGTGCGTTAAAAATCATCACCATCAAAACCCTTTTTCCGAACTTCGCGGCATTTTCTAAATCTGCCCGAAGACGATGAGTCATGTTTCATGTTTCATGTTTCATGACACCTAAAACATGACACATGAAACATGAATTAGACGATTACGCCGCCCGCTACTCTATGCCGGAATCCGATCTGCTGCGCCAGCTGCGGGAAGATACCTACCGGACCGTTTCGCAGCCTCACATGCTTTCCGGACCGGTGCAGGGTGCAGCACTGAAAATGCTGGTGGCGATGAGTGGTGCCCGTCGCGCGATTGAAATCGGCACCTTTACCGGCTATGCCACGCTGTGGATGGCCGAAGGATTGCCCGCCGACGGCAAAATCTACACCCTTGAAGCCGACGCGGCCAACGCCGCTTTTGCCCAGCGCTACTTTGATCAGTCGCCGCTCAACTACCGGATTTTCCCGCTCCTGGGCCGCGCTGCCGAGGTGTTGCAGTCGCTGGAAGGGCCCTTTGACTTTGCTTTTATTGACGCGGACAAGGGCGGCTACGAAACGTACTACGACCTGCTGCTGCCCAAAATGCGCCTCGGCGGCATCATCGTAGCCGACAATGTCTTGTTTCGCGGTGAAGTGTTACAATCGGCAGAGCGGCAAGGAAGCACGGCACGCCACATGGCGCAGTTCAACCATAAAATCCGCAACGACTGGCGGGTGGAAAATATAATTTTGCCCATCCGCGACGGATTGAATGTCATTCGTAAAATATCTGACGGAAATTTGTAGCTTAGAGGATTCTAAAGAATCCTTTCCCACTTCCCCGATTTTTCCCCATTTCCCAATGCGAAAAGCATTATTTCCGGTAGCCTTCTGGTGCCTGACAGCGCTGCCAATTCTGACCCAGGCGCAAACCAAATCCGACGAAGCCGCCCGCGCCTATATTGACCGCTTTAAAGATCTCGCCATTTCGGAGCAAAAGCGCACCGGCATGCCCGCTGCTATCAAACTGGCCCAAGGCCTGCACGAAACCGGTGCCGGCTCTTCCCTGCTGGCCACCAAAGCCAACAACCACTTTGGCATGAAATGCAAACGCACGTGGACGGGCGAAACCTTTGCCTACACAGACGATGCGCCGGATGAATGTTTCCGGAAATACCCCACCGCCGAAGAATCTTACCGCGATCAGGGCAACTATCTGCGTAGCAATCCGCGCTATGCCACTTGCTTTGCCACCGATGTAAAGGATTATAAAACCTGGGCAGCGGAGCTGCGCCGTGCTGGCTATGCCACCAATCCCAAATACGCGGAGCGCCTCACCAAGACGATTGAAGATTATGGCTTGCAACAATACACGCTGATAGCTGCCGGGGAAGGCAGCACCGTGGTGGCAACCCCTACCAACCCGCCGGTGAGCGTTGCAGAAGTGGTGCGGCAGGACGTTCAAAACATTGGGAAAGAACTGGGGAAGATTCCGGAAAAAGCAAAAGACCTCTTTGGGGAAGCCGCCAAAATTCCGGAAAAAGCCCGTGAATTGGCTGCAAACACATTCCAGAAAGGCGGCGATCCCGCCATCGAAACCTACAAAGGCCTGCAAGGTTTCTACGCAACGGCCGGACAAAGTTTGTTGGAAGAAGCTTCTAAATACAATGTTCGCTATGCCAAACTGCTGGAATGGAACGACCTGCCCGATGCGCCGTTACCGTATGACATGTTTGTGTTTCTGGAGAAAAAACCTTCCCGTGGCAGCAGCGCTACGCATGTGGTAAAATCCGGTGAGACACTTCATAAGATAGCGCAGTTGGAAGCCATTCAGTTGGCCAGCCTGCGTCAGTTAAATATGATAGACATTGGTGAAGAGCCACAAACCGGTGTGGTGTTGCAGTTGCAACGCGGTGCAACTGCCCGGCCGGCAGTGTACCTGGCATCAGAAGTCAAATCACCCGCTGTGGTAGTGGGCGTTGTTCAGGATGATTCCTGGATTCCTAAAAAGGAAACCTCCCAAGCAGAAAAACTGGAGGTAACGCCACCACCGGTTCCGGAAACGCCGGTTGTGGTGAATGTACCACCAGCTCCGGCAGTCGTTGTGCCAGAAAAATCGGCTACCACCGCGCCGGTTCCGGAAGCAGAAGTGCCTGCCGTTCCGGAAAAACCGGTCGTTGTAGCCGCCCTTGTAGTTCCGGAAAAAGCCATGACCCCGCCCACATCTGAAGTGCCAGTCAGGGAGGGTTTCCCAAGCGGTCTGATTTCCAAGTCGGAGATTACAGAGGCCAGTCCGGCACAGGTTGTGGAAGCGGCGACTCAGCCCATAAAGGCAATTGACGAACCGATGACTCCGGTCGTTACAGAACCAACAGAAAAATCAATAGTTGTAGAAACGCCTGCGGAACCGGAGCAACCGGTTTATGAAGACACGCCGCTCGGACGGCTGAAAGCAAAAATGGACAAAGCCGTTTACGCGAAAAAGGAATCCGAAGCGCCGGTTGAAAAAACGGTTCCGGAAGCACCGCAGCCAAAAGCACCTGCTACTGCGCCAGCTACAGCTACCGGCAACCGACCTTCTTTTCACACCGTAGCCAAAGGCGAAACGGTCTTCGGAATTGCAAAGAAATACGGCGTTTCGGTAACGGAATTGCGCAAATGGAACAGCATGGATTTCAGCGCGATGAAAGTGGGCCAAAAGCTGAAACTAAAACCATAGCTCACATGAATAGCTATACAAATTCGTTCGCCCAACGGAACGCGGATACCATCGCACGCTACGAATAGACACGGATTTTCCGGAAATCCATCTCAACAATCTACATCAACCATTGTCACCCTGAGCTTGTCGAAGGGCCTGATTGCTAACTCCTTCCCAACACCCGTGCGACTGACCGTTCTTGACAAAACCTTTGTTCCCTATTTCGACACCGAAAAAATCGCCACGCGGGTGGGTGAGCTGGCCACGCAGATTTCAACCGACTACGCCGGGAAAAAGCCGCTTTTTCTGGGCATCCTGAATGGTTCGTTCATCTTCGCTGCCGACCTGTTTCGTCAAATCACCGTGGAGGCCGAAATTTCATTTGTGAAGCTGGCGTCTTACAAAGGTGTTACTTCTACGGGAAACGTTGTAACAGCGATTGGATTGGAAGAATCCCTGCACGATCGCCACGTGATTATCGTAGAAGACATTATCGATACGGGCCGCACGATGAGCAGCTTTTTGAAAGAAGTGGCGCGGCAAGGACCGGCTTCGGTGCGCATCGCCACCTTTCTTTCCAAACCCGACGCCCTGCAAGCCCCTGACCTGAAAGCCGATTACGTGGGTTTTGAAATCCCCAACCGCTTTGTGCTGGGCTATGGCCTGGACTATGACGGCTACGGACGGAATACCCGGGAGTTGTATGTTTTGGAGGATTAAATAGGAGCATTTTTCCGGAAAACAAGGACGTTTTTCCACACACGGAAGCCGTAGAGAGAAGGCATGCCTTCTCTCTACACAACACGGATGACACCAGTTTCCGGAAAATTGGGGCCTCTACTTATAATACCGGTTCTCTTCAATATACTGCCGCACGTCGTCCTGCACGAGGTAGCGCGTAGAGCGGCCCGCTTTAATTTCTTTCCGGATATAGGACGCTGAAAGGTGAATCTGCGGGGCATCGGCCAGGTAGGTGACTTCTGCGCCGGGCAGCGATTCGGCTTCAAAGCCGGGGCGGCCATAGACAATGAGGCGGTGACGGGCGACGAGCTGCTCCCAGTTTTTCCACCGCTTCAGGTTGGCAAACGAATCGCCGCCCATCACCACCGAAAACGTCTCCAAAGGAAATTTCTCCGCCAGGTACGTCAAGGTGTCGATGGTGAAAGACGGCTTGGGCAGGGAAAATTCTACGTTGGACGCCCGGAATTTGGGATTGGCCGCAATGGCCAGTTCTACCAAATGCAGCCGATCGTATTCATTCAGAAGCGAGGCCGAATCCTTCAACGGGTTGTGGGGCGAAACCACAAACCAGATTTTATCCACATCGGTGTGCGTCACCACGTGCTCGGCCACCAGGAGATGACCGGTATGAATGGGATTGAAAGAGCCAAAGTAAAGTCCGATGTGCATAGGGCCGGTGGGAAAAAGGTATGAAAGTTTCAGGCCACGACCAAAACCTGAATCTTGTCTGCGTCTTTTTTGCGGATGCTCAGGTAATAGCCCGCAATGCGAATGGCCATTGGGTCGCCAAGCGGAGCAATCATCTCTACCCGCACCGGCTCGCCCGGGATGCAACCCATTTCCATCAGCGTAAGCCGGAAATCGGTGTCTTCGTCGTGGGCGTGGATAATGGCCTGTGCACCGGCGCGCAACTGCGAAAGCCGCACGATTGCCGTGGGGAGAGCGCTCTTTTTCACCCCTCAAAGATAAGCCGCAGAAAGGGCGCGTTTTTCTCCCGACCTTTGCGCCTCTTTTTCACCCTCTTCTCTCCTCTATGGCTGCACGGTTTTATGATCTGGAAGCGAAAAGCAAACTTTCTCAAAAACGAAAGCTGTCTGCGTTTCTGGACGAACTGGTGAAAAGCTACCGACCAGAGGTAAAAAAGGTTTCGCTCAACTACCTGTTCCGTACCGACGAAGCCCTGCATCAGGTGAACGTGGACTTTCTGCAACACGATACCTACACGGATATTATCACTTTCGACTTAAGCGAAAATCCTGAAAGCCTGGAAGCCGAAATCCACGTCAGCACCGAGCGCGTGGCCGAAAACGCCACTTCTTTTGGGACGGATTACCAAACGGAGCTGCACCGCGTGATTTTTCACGGCGCGCTGCACCTTTCGGGCCTGAAAGACAAAACTGCCGCCGATGCCCGCCGGATGCGCACCGCCGAAGACGCCGCCCTGAAGGCTTATTTCAACCCCGAAAACCGATAGATGAAACCTACCATTCTGCGCGAAGATGCCGACCTGATTTTTGTGGATAAGCCTGCCGGATTGCTTTCCATCCCCGACCGTTTTGACCCGACGCTGCCATCGGTGAAAAGCTTTCTGGAACAAAAAACCGGCGAGAAGATTTTTGTGGTGCACCGTATTGACCGCGAAACGAGCGGCTGTATGGTTTTTGCCAAAAACGAAGAAGCACACCGCCACTTGTCGATTCAGTTTCAGGAACACATTGCCGGAAAATTTTACGTTGGATTGGTAAATGGCCGATTAACTGAGGAAGCCGGAACGATTGATGTGGCCATCGTGGAACACCCCACGCAGCCGGGAAAAATGGCAGTGGCCAAAAAAGGCAAAGCGAGCCGGACGGATTACCGCGTGGTGGAGCAATGGCCACTCTATGCCTTGGTGCAATTCCGGATTTTTACCGGCCGCACGCACCAGATCCGGGTGCATATGCAATCGATTGGCCACCCGTTGCTGTGCGACCCGCTTTATGGCGACGGCAAACCGTTTTTCTTGTCGTCTGTCAAGCGGAAATTCAATCTCTCTAAGGCCGAAGAGGAAGAGCGCCCCTTGCTGAGTCGGCTGGCGCTGCACGCATACCGGTTGGTGGTGGAATCGCCCCAAGGCGAAGAAATTTCGGTGGAAGCACCGTTGCCGAAGGATATAAATGCGGTGGTGCAGCAGCTGCGGAAGTGGTCTTAAGTATCCTTAAAGTCAAAGCAGCTGCTTGGTTTTCCGGAAAAGCAGCGAGATTTTCCGGAAATTCTCCTTAACAATTCTTTTAAAATCGCTTTTTGTAAAGCATATTTGTGGGAGTAATTTCTTTCCCACAATATTTATGCGTTATCTCCTTCTCTGCCTTTCCCTTTGGGGCTTTTCCCTTTCCGCTACCGCTCAAATCAAAGACCAGGAAATCGGCGGCATCACCGTAAAATCCAAGCGGCTGGACGTCCGCCAGATCCTGGACAGCATCAACAAAAATGCGCCGGCCAACTACGCCGAGCCGCCTGCGATTGCGGGGTATTACAAAGGCTCTTACCAACGCGGCACCGACACCATTTTCGGGATTTCCATGCCTACCTATCTTTTCAAAAAAGAAGATGGCAAATATGGGGAATTGCTGCGCGATACCACGCTGGTGATTACACCTAAAGATAACCGCAAAACCAAGGCGCATTTTGACCGGACGCTGACGATTTCCTCGTCGCCTTTTCCGGCAAAATCTTCCACGATGAACGCCGTTAAAAAGCTCTACGAGATTGAGAACACCGACCACATTCTCTACGGCCGCGAAGGCACCGACGATGACCCGTATTTCTATATTTTATTTCGCCCCAAAAAGAAAAAAGGCATTCCCCTGATTGCCCGGCCTTTTGTGTCGTCTATTGACAAAGACTCGCTCTTAATCTACTCGTTAATTAAAATCCGCCGCAAAGGCTGGGTGATGGTTTCCCAGGAAAGCGCGCTGTTGATGGCCACGCCCGCAACCGTCAATGAGCTGATTAAGACTACTTCTTTTGCCCGCGCCCATTCTATTATTGAGGACGCCAAAACGCAACCCAACCTGCGCCGCTACGTCCGCAGCCTGGAATGGAACCTTCGCCCCGACGGCAAGTATTACTTTCAGCAAGCGATGCAAAGCGACAATTTGCTCAATATCTCCCTGGCGCTTTTCAAAAAATTTCCGGATCCGGGTGGCTACATTGGCACGGCTATCTTCACCGCCGATCCACAAATGCCCACGCCTGCAAAGGAAGTCCTGAAACCTTACAACATTGCCGACTACAGCAAAGAGCGGGGCCAGTATTCCGGAAAAGATTAGGCTTCCGGAAGGCGGCGGGTAGCTTCCGGTATGCTTTGTGGTCTATTCACAAGAGCACTCCCGGCTTCTGTCGTATCTTCGTCTAAATCCTCAATCATTATTTCTTTGATTCCTAAAAACAAGACTTCTTTTGCGGTTGACTGCAACCGCTGTTCGGTTCGGCATCGGTCTATTTTCTGCAATCTGGATGCAGAAAACATGGCCGTATTTAACCAATCCAAGTCTTGTATGGTTTACAAAAAAGGGCAGCTTTTGTTTCCGGAAGGCGGCTATCCGCTGGGCGTTTTTTGCGTGAATTCCGGAAAAGTAAAGGTGGCCCGCACCGGGCAAGACGGCAAAGAGCAAATTGTGCGGCTGGCCAAAGAAGGCGACGTTTTAGGGTACCGGGCGCTGCTGGGCGGCGAGCGCTACAACGCTAGCGCGGTTGCCTTAGACGATACGGCCATCTGCTTTGTGCCTCGCGATATCTTTTTCGATGCGGTAAAAAACAGTCCGGGCTTGTCGCTGGAAATCATTAAATCTCTGGCCAATGAATTGGGCCGCGCCGAGCAAACCATTACCGATTTGGCGCAAAAGCCCGTGCGCGAGCGCCTGGCAGAAGGCCTTTTATTCCTGAAAGAAACCTACGGCTTTGAACCTAACAGCTCGGTTATCAGCGTAGTGCTTTCGCGGGAAGACCTGGCCAATCTGGTGGGCACAGCTACAGAAACCGTCATCCGGCTGCTTTCAGAGTTGAAGAACGATAAAATCGTGGCGTTTGAAGGCAAAAAAATCCAGATTTTGGATATGCCCCGGCTGATTCGAACCGCCAATATTGAGGATTAAAAGCGGTATAAACGGGCGGAAGGTTAAATTTCCGGAAATTTCCCTACAAGCGGTCGGCCTCCGGCTTCCAGCTTTTAAACCGGTCTTTAATCCACATTTTAATCTCCAGGTCGGTGGCCGCACGCGCAAAATCGTAGGGCATCGGGTTGGCGTTCATAAAATGCGCCAAGGTATCGCCGGAAAGGCGCGTGAGCTCGGCGGCCAGTTGCGGCGTGTAGCGCGAGTCAATAAACTTCTCGTCTTCCACACGGTGAAATTCTTTTTGAAAAGCAAAGAGTCGCCGTTGTTTTTTGGAGATTTTCTCTGCTAGCATCGATACCGGACTCATGCCGCCCGACTGCTGCCGCGCCAGGGGCCGCTGATAGGTTTTGGCGCGGTTAAAGGAATCCAACTGATAGCCTTCGGCAAAGGGCCGCACCTTCACCTCACCGAGCGAAACCGAAAACAGCTGCATCTGGATTTGCCACGGCACATTGCCCACATAATCCGGCGCGCGGCGGATCTGCTGCGAATAGCCCGGGGCCGTAAAATAAAACGTTTCACCGCCATTTCCGGAAATGGAGAAGCGGCCCTGGCCATCAGTGGTTACAGCTACACCGCTGGCAGCCCCTGCCACCTGCACACCACGAACCGGCAAGCCGGTTTCTTTATCCACCACGGTACCCGAAACGGTTTGCGCGCGCAGCGCAGCCGGCAATAAAAGGTACAGAAAGAGGTAAAAGAATCGCATGGGAAAAGTCCTGCAAACTTCGCCTTTTTTCTTTTTTAAATGCGTTAAAAAGAGTCCAAATCAGCCCGGGAATGGGGGTATCCCAAAACCATCCCCTAACTTATTCCGACCTTTGCGGCCGTGAAGGCTCTTGCTGCGTTAAACCCTTATTTCTATAAATACAAATGGCACCTGATTCTCGGGTTGCTGTTTGTAGCTGTTTCCAACCTGTTTGCCGTCCTGCCGCCGGTGATCGTCCGCACGGTGATTGACCGCGTAACGGCTGAAGCTGCGTCTTTTGATTTTTTCCGGAATACGGGTGTCGAAAAAGTAGCAAGCAGCTATGTCTTTAACCTTGTTTTGTGGTATGGATTGCTCTTGCTGGGGCTGGCCTTGCTGCGCGGCGTTTTTATGTTTTTGATGCGGCAAACGCTGATTGTGATGAGCCGCCACATTGAATACGCCCAGAAAGACGCTATTTATAAACATTACCAGCAGCTGGACGCCGGTTTTTTCAAAACCCATTTCACCGGCGACCTGATGAACCGGATTTCCGAAGACGTGAGCCGCGTGCGGATGTACACCGGTCCGGCCCTGATGTACACCACAAATATGGTGGTGCTCACGGTGTTGTGTTTTTGGGGGATGAGCCGTGTGGATGCCCGCCTGACGTTGCTGGTGGCCGCACCGCTGCCTTTGCTGGTGGTGGCTATCTATTTTGTAAACCGGATTATTGCCCGCAAAAGCGAGAAAATCCAGGCGCAGCTTTCGGGCCTTACCACTACGGCGCAGGAATCCTACAGCGGCATCCGGGTCATCAAGTCGTTTGTGCAGGAAAAAACCATGCTTTCCCACTTCACCCAAACGGCGGAAGAATACCGGAAAAGCGCCGTCAACCTGTCACTCACCGAAAGCATTTGGTTTCCCTCGATTATGCTTTTTGTGGGCATCAGCCTGCTGCTCACGATTCTTTCCGGCGGCTATCTGGCTATTCAGGGACAGGTTTCGGCGGGTAATATCGCCGAGTTTGTGATTTACCTCAACCTGTTGATGTTTCCTATTTCCATGATGGGCATGGTGGCGTCGATGATCCAGCGGGCGGCGGTGTCGCAGGCGCGGATTAACGAGTTTCTACACACGCCACCGGCCATTGCCAATCCAAAATTTCCGGAAATTCCGGAGATCAAAGGCGATGTTCAGTTTGGGGACGTTCGGTTTGTCTATCCCCACACCGGCATTGTGGCTTTAAGGGATTTTAATCTCCATCTTTCGCCCGGCGAAAAAGTCTGCATTATCGGGCGCACGGGCAGCGGTAAAAGCACCGTGGCGCAGTTGCTGTTGCGGATGTATGACCCGGCTTCGGGCGCGGTGTTGCTCGATGGCCTTCCGCTGTCCCGCTACGACCTGGGCCACCTGCGCCGCAACATTGCCTACGCCCCGCAGGAAGCCTATTTATTCAGCGATACGCTCTACAACAACATTAAGTTTGGCCGCGAAGACGCCACCCACGCCGAAGTGCTGGAAGCTGCCCGCCTCGCCGATCTGGCCAAAGACATTGAGGGCTTTCCGGATGGCTACGAAACGGTGATTGGCGAGCGCGGCGTGTTGCTTTCCGGCGGACAAAAACAGCGCTTGGTGCTGGCGCGGGCCATTGTCAAAAATGCGCCGGTTTTACTCCTTGATGAAAGCCTGTCGGCGGTAGACACCCAAACCGAGCAACGCATCCTTTCCAATCTGAAAACGGCCTTGGCGGAAACCACTGTTATCGTGATTACCCACCGCCTGTACGCCGGCTGGGATTTTGATAAAATCCTAGTGCTGGATGACGGCGAAATTGTGGAATCGGGAACGCACGCAACGCTCATGGAACAGAATGGCCGTTACGCCGAGTTGTGGCGACATCAAACGGGCGTGGCAAGCGAGGCCTGATTTTCCGGAAAAAGCGCCATTCTTTGGGGCTTGATTCTTGCAGTTTTAAACATCCGGCTTCCTTCGCCGTCTGAATAATCACACGTTTGTTCCCGGAAAATTATGAAAAAAGTCATCCTTTCTACCGCTCTTTTTGCCGCCTTTGCATTGCCTGCCAGCGCACAGTATGGCAACAATCAACAGCAAAACAACCCGTTTGGACAGGTTATTAACGTATTGGGTGGCATCCTGAATGGCGATTCCGGCAGCCGGAATACCACGCCCAATTCCGGAAACTATCCGCGTACCGGAACCAATTCTACCTCTGGAACGCTGGGCGATATTTTAGGCGGTAACAGCTCTATATTCGGCAATACTACCACCGGCATTGGTAGCCTCAGCCAAAGCGATATTGCCCGTGGTCTGCGCGAAGCCCTCACGGTAGGGGCCCGCAACGCGTCTAGCCGCTTGTCGGGTACCAACGGCTTTTTCGGCGATGCGCTGGTGAAAATTCTGCTGCCGCCCGAAGCCCAAAAAGTAGAACGCACCTTGCGCAGCATTGGCGCCGGAAACCTGGTGGATAAGGCCATTCTTTCCATGAACCGCGCCGCCGAAGACGCTGCCGTGAAAGCCGCTCCCATTTTTGTAAATGCGATTACCTCGATGACCATTCAGGATGGACTGGGCATTTTGCAGGGCGGACAAGACGCAGCTACCCGATACCTGAAAGCCAAAACCACCGTTGCGCTCACCAACGCATTCCGCCCGGTGATTGACAACTCGCTGAATAAAGTAAACGCGACGGCCTTGTGGGGAACTGTTTTCAATACCTACAATGCACTGCCTACGACCCGCAACCGCATCAACCCCGACCTGACGGCCTACGTGACCGAGCGGGCGCTCAACGGGCTTTTTCTGAAAATTGCAGAAGAAGAAACCAAGATCCGCACCAACCCTGCCGCGCGGGTGAGCAGCATTCTGCAAAAAGTATTTGGCGCAGTCGGCGGGAGGTAAAAAAGACGAAAGGCGATAGATAAAAGACAAAAGAGGAAGGAGGAAAGAAGAAAAGCAGGCGGGAAAACCGTAAAATGGATTTTTAGGAAGATTTGTAGGAACGCGCCAGGAGGCGCGTTCTTTTTTGCGGGGAATTCATAAAACCCGTCCGGCTTTTCCGGAAATTTCCGGAAATCCAGCCCTAAAAGATTTCTTCGCCAACAAAGCGCCGCGTTGCGTTGTCTTTAGTACGCCGCTTATGCTTTCCCAACTGCTGCAACCCTACCTGTTACGCGAAGCCGAAAAACCTTACTCCGGCGAGCCGTTTTTATTTCCGATTCTGAATCATCCCGATTTTGGAAACGATCCGGTGGATATTGCCCGGCTGTTGCTGCACCGGCGTTCGGCGGCGGGCCGCAAAGGCGTGGAAAGCGTGCCGCTGCTGACCCTGCTGGAAAACCCCTTGCTGTTGTATTCGCTGGGACTGGCCCGCCCCGAAAACCTGCTGATGACCGGCAAGCTGCTGCTGGAGTGGGCTGCGGAAGCCAAAGAGGGAAATTTTCCGGAAATCCACACCCTGCCCTTGCCGGCACTGCGCGACCGCGAAAGGCAAAGTGATCTTTCCGCGCCGGTAACCATTTCGCTGCCGGACGAGAAGTTTTTTAAAGGCTATTTACGGCAGATGGCTATCAGTGCCAGCACGCTGAATAAGTTTTTGCGTTGCCCGTTGCAGTTTTACTACGAAAACCTATTGCGCGTGGTGAGCGGCGAGCCGGTGTATTTCACCTTTGGGAAAATCATGCACACGGTGCTGGAAAAAGCATTTCTGGCCCGGAAAGAAAATGGGATTTTCCCCAATGAAGCAGACTTGCGGTCCTTTTTGGAAGCAGAATTGGACCCTTTTAAAGATATTTTACCGGAGGAAATCTTAACTCAGCAACGCGAACGGGGGCAAGCCATTCTGGCCCGCTACGAAACCGAGGTTTTCCCTACGGCCCACGCCAACGCCGAAATTGAATACAGCGTACCGCGTGTGCTTTCGGAGCGCCGCATTCCGCTGACGGGCCGGATCGACAAGCTGGAATTTTATCCCGGTGAAGCCAAGGTGGTGGATTATAAAACCGGCAATCCGGAAAGTGCGTTCCGGAAAGCAGGACGGCCGTCGCCGGAAAGCCCGCTGGGCGGCGATTACTGGCGGCAGATGGTGTTTTATAAATTGCTGGTGGAAGCCGAAACCGGGCAGCATGGCCTGGTGAAAAAAGGCGCGGTGGAGTTTTTGGAGCGGGCAGCGGGCGAGCCGGTGCGCGAGGAGTTTGAGCTGAGCGAAGAAGACGCGCAAACGGTTCGGGGGCAGGTGCGCGAGGTATGGAAAAAGCTTCAGTCGGCTGATTTTGCAACCGGTTGTGGAAAGGAAAACTGTCCGTGGTGCAGCCTGGTTCGGGAAACCGGTATGGGCGTTTGAAAATTTCCGGAAAAAAGGCTCTTTTTTTATCCAATAAATCCTCCTACTTTTGCCTTCCCAAAAATTTTCGGGACACGGAGGCATTAGCTCAGCTGGTTAGAGCGTCGGATTGTGGTTCCGAAGGTCGTGGGTTCGAAACCCATATGCCTCCCTAAAGTAGAAAGCCCTGTAATACGGGCTTTCTACGTTTTTAGCACCTTCCGCAGGCCGGTAGCACAGCGCGCGGATTGTAACACTTTCGGTAACACTTCTGTTACTTCCGCGCGTGGTTTTGAAACACTCAAAAACACACGTGCTATGCTTTACCTACGAAATGGATGCCGGGCCTCTGAGCCCAAAGTACTGCCCAAGACCTGGCAGCGTTCCAATGCCTCTACCAAAAAACCGTGGCAGATTTATTACCGATTCTACGACCCCCGGTATAAAGACCAGTACCCGAAAGGCAAGTTGGTTCCGGTCCGCAAATTCCTAAACGACCACAGCGACCTACCCACCCGGCAAGCCATCGCCACTCGTCTGCTGGCAGAAGTTAATAAAATGCTGCTCGATGGGTATAACCCCCACGACGAGGCCTATATGGAGGAGCGGACCGAATATCTGGTTGCACCCCGTTCCTCACTGCTGTGTGCACTGGAAGCGGCGCGCGAATCCTTCAAAAGCCGGCAGGTTTATGCTGATCTTAAAAGTACTCTAAAACAACTCACGCCTTTTTTTCGGGAAATAGGTATTGAGACAACAGCGGTCTGCGATATAAGTCGACGGCATATTAAAGCACTGCTGATGGCGCTGGAACGGAGCGGTAAGTTCACCAACAAGCGCATCAACAAGTTGCGCGATTACCTGAGTATGCTCTTTTCTCATTTGTTGGAATTGGAGGCTATAGAGATCAATCCCTGCAGGGATATTAAGGCACTGCCGGTTGTGGAAACAGTCAGGGAGACCTGTACTGTTACACAGCGCCGAGCTGTTTATGACTTCCTGCTGTCGGCCGCTCCGTCCTTCCAACGCTTTATGGTCATCTTCTTTTACTCCGGCTCTCGCATCCGGGAATTGCTGCATGTTCAACATAAGCATGTTGATCTGGACCGGCAGGAAGTAAAGTACACTGTTTACAAAGGCGGGAAGCCCTTTGAAGTGATTCGGCCAATTACGGATGAGGCGCTGCAATTGTGGAAGGAAGCATACGCAGAATGCGGTTCTAAAGACGATTTTCTTTTTTCTAAAGGTCTTGCAGCCGGGCAGAAACCTATCCGGACAGATCAGATAGGAAGGCGGTGGAAGACTTGGGTTAAGAAAAACGCGGCCTTGGGCATTACAGCTGATTTCTATTCCCTCAAACACTCAAATCTGGATGAGATAACCGCGCTCCTTAGCAAAGAGGAGGCCGCACGGCTTGCGGCGCACAGCTCCACGCGTATGGTGGAAAAACACTACGCAGTGGGAGAGGAAAGCCGGAAGTTAGAACGTCTCAAACGGGGCGGCAACAGCTTCACCGGTGGCACCGGAACGGTTACCATCCCTCTTCCAGCCGGCGCTCGCCCGCTTCGCGCAGGAAAGTAGAAACGCTCTGGTCCTTTTTCAGGATTTCGGCGACCATCGCCTTCTCGATGGTCACCATCTTTTTGACCGGATCTTTCACCTTTTTAGGGCGACCGGCACCTTCACGCCTACCGCCCCTTTTTTCGGCTTCTTTACCGCTATCCATGCGGCGAAGATAATCATCCCAGCACCTCGTACTTCCCGGCGTCCCGGCCCAGTTGAAACAGTAGTTCTTCTAGCGTTTCGGCGATGGCTACCGTCTCCACCCTTCCATCCTCACTGGGCTGCATGGCGGCATAATAAAAGGTATCGGAATAGATTCGGTCGATGGTGAAGCGCTCCTCGGCTGGGTGTTGGCCCTTTTGGTGATAGGCGGCATACCACCACCGCACCAGTTCCCCTTCGTAAGTGTGGGTAGCCGCTACGGTATTACCAGAGCGGAGCTGCACCCGGACGGCCTTTCCGGAAAGGGCCGCGCTCACCGGCGCATCCTGTATCTTTTCCCGGTAGAATGTCCAGGCATCCTCTTCGGTTACAAATGCTTTCGCTTCCTCTGGCTCGTACAGAAAGGCCCAGCCAACGCCGGGACGGTATTTATCAGCAACCTGAACGCGGATTTCAAACATAGGACAAAGCTACTTTGATTTTGGTTTACTTATTCAAAGTAGCTTTTCGCAAAATCGGAAACAAGTTTTCGCAGGATCAACTTTAATCCGCCATGAGTCACTGACCATTTTCCGGGATTTGACTGTTGCCATTATAAAAGCCTCAAATCCGCAACTTCAGCAGCTCTTCCGGATTTGTTGTATAGCAGCTGGATTTGCGCTCCTGCTTCATACACTGACGAACACTTCCCATCTGCCGTTTGATCTCATCCATCAATGCACCGACTTTCACTTCTTTTGATATTGCTCATCCGAGGAACAGTAGGCAGCAGAAAAAGAATAAAAAACGCCCGTCTCAGACTACTCAGGACGGGCGTTTTTACGATTGAAAAACAATTAGTGTCTAATAACTACTTTGAATGTGTTGCCATCAGCCAGGCGTAGCATATACAGCCCTGATGCCAATGCTGAGACGTTGATGCGGTCTCCGCTGTTAGCATCTACTTGCATCAACACTTTGCCTTGCATATCGGTGAGTACACCTGATACTGCTGCTCCAGTGCTACTTTGTACAATGATGTAGTCATTTACAGGAGACGGATAAATGCGCACTACGTTTTCTGCTTCAAGTAAACCTGCTTTATCGACATTGCTATTCCAGACTACAGCATTCTTAAGGCTGACTGACTTATCCAAATTACTTAGGGTAGCAGCATTACTGGTAGTGCTTCCAGAAACTGGTCTTAATACGTTACCATTGTCACCATGGAGGAAAAAACCTCCAAATCCGGTAACGCTTAATCGTACCTTCCAGTATGAGTGGTTATAGTCCCATTCTACAGATAAAGGTGTGAGCAATTCCTGTGCAGGAGAAGCACCAGCCCAAGCGTTAGGATCGTAATCAGAAGGCAAACAACCACTACCAGTTGGTATACCCCGATACAAACTAACCCGTACCTCAGTAGTACCATTTGTAGGCGTACTAGGTAAATCTCCGCTGGCACCAGCATTGGCATTATTGTAATCATCGAACTCTTGCTGCGTAAAATACAAGGTAACTTCAGCGGTATTGTCAAGAGAGTTGACATTAGGATCAGGCTGTAGATCATAGTGTCGAGCTACATATTCTCGTCCATTATACGTGGGTACTGGAGGTACTGCGGGAGGATTTTCGATAAACACTTGAGCTGTGAAGTCACCCATTACTGGTTCCACTCCGGAGGGCATAACAGTAGCAATAAGTTGGCAGTCTTTTTGAAAATTAGTTGGATTATCAAAGCCGGCTAAAGGTTGAATCTGAGATGCTGGAGCGGAAGCCACATCAAGTATGGTGTGAGCACGGCAAATGGAGTTGGAGCAACTAAAGCTGTTAGTGTTAGTAGTTGTACCGTCTCCTAATTGACCGTAAATATTACTGCCAGTCATACAAATGTTAGCCCGGTTCTTTCTAATTATACCACTTTGGGTGCTGTTAAGTCCTTTTGACAAGGCAATTACTTCTTTAGTTATAATAGTGGGAACAGGTACGTCATTATAGTTGAGTGTATTTCCCAGTTGGCCAGTATAATTGCTTCCCCAGTTCCACAGTTCGCCACTCGCGTTTAAGCCAGCACTGTGCGCACCTCCTCCCATAATATTTATCCACGCATCTTTGCTAATCACATATTCTGGCGATAGCTTGTATGAGTAGGTGCCGGGTGTACCGCCAATGCCCAGTTGTCCATTACTATTATGGCCCCAACTCCACAAAGTGCCATTACTTTTTAGGGCAAGAGTGTGATCACCACCCGTTGAAATAGTTGTCCAATCATAATCCTTACCTATGATGATTTGAAATGGTATCAAGTGTGTACCACCTTGGTAGCCAAGCCCAAGCTGACCTCTTTCATTATCTCCCCAGCTCCATAAGCTACCGTCACTTTTCAGCCCTACAGAGAAACGTGCTGAAGCAGAAATACTTACCCAATCGCTATTCTCTTTGCCACTGCACTGAACAGGCTCAACTTCATCTGCTCCAGGATTACCACCCGCCTGCCCATTTCCAAAACACCCAGCTCCATTTTCTCCCCATGCCCACAGAGTGCCATCACTTTTTAGAGCTAAAGAATGCCAAGCCCCTGCACTGATATTTACCCAGTCATGATCTCTTCCTATTTGTTTGGGTTTATTGGTGTATGGGCCTCCGGTGATGTCAGGGTGCCCAAATGAACCAAGAGTATTATCTCCCCATTCCCACATTGTACCGTCACTCTTTAAGGCTAGGGTATAATAGTCTGATGCAGCTACACTTACCCAATCATTGTCTGTACCTACCTGTACCGGAATAGATTTATGCAAAAGCGCGGTAAAATTATAAACGTCGGTACTGTAAGTCCCATCTCCCAATTGGCCATAAACACTAAGGCCCCAGCTCCAGAGAGTGCCGTCACTTCTTAATGCTACTGTATGATCACCCCCCGTTGCTACTTGAAGCCAGTCGCGATTACTTGAAGTAGCTCGAATGGGAGTATCGACGGTTCCACTTGTCATATAACCTAGGTTCCCGTGTGAGTTGAAGCCCCACAAATACAAATCCCCATTGCTTTTTAATGCTCCCGTATAGCTATCTCCTGCATCTACGCTAATCCAATCATTGTCTCTACCAACCCTTGTAGGAATATCCCTATCTGTACCTGTGCCATTAGTAGTGCCAACTCCATTGGTATCAATCCCTAATTGGCCGTAAGTATTATTTCCCCATGTCCACAAGCTACCATCACTTTTGAGCGCTACGGTATTGAAAAAACTTGCTGAAGCACTTACCCAGTCATTGTCTTTACCTATTCTAATGGGCAGGTATACATCATAAGTGTTAAGATTCGGAAAAGTGGCATGATGGCCATTTCCTAATTGGCCATAACCATTCCAACCCCAAGTCCATAAAGTCCCATCACTTTTTAGCGCTACTGCATGCAGCCCTTTCAGCGAAACACTCACCCAATTATCTTTTTGATCTTTACCAACTTGAGTGGGTACATTCTCATCAGTACCAAAGCCACCAGTGCCGATGCCAAGCTCGCCATGCTCATTCTTTCCCCAAGTCCATAAAGTCCCATTGCTTTTTAGAGCTGCACTACTGTTAGTTCCTACTGAAATATGCACCCAATCATTATCTCTACCAACCCTTGTAGGAGTTTTTCTGTCTGCAATATTTGGGTTAGCAGCAGTACCGTTAGTACCAATGCCTAGTTGACCATGGTAGTTCAGTCCCCATGCCCATAGACTCCCATCGCTCTTCAACCCTACAGTATGATTAACACCCACACTAACGCTTACCCAATCGTTGTCTCGGCCAATCCTAGTAGGGACATACTTACTGGTACTTATACCATCAGTGCCATCACCCAGCTGGCCGTAAGTATTATTTCCCCAAGTCCACAGGCTACCGTCGCTTTTTAAAGCTGCGGTGTGATAGAATCCTGATGATACAAGTACCCAATCATCGTCCGAATTAACAAGAACGGGAATTGGTTTGTTAGCATTCGCGCCATGTGTACCATCACCTATTTGTCCATGGTAGTTAAACCCCCAACCCCACAAATAGCCGCCTCGTATCTCAAAAGTCGTAGATGAACCTAAAGCCATTCGCTGGTAGTTATGTCTGTATACATTGGAAGATTTATTATCGCTACGGCTAAACTGCGCTTGGGCAATATTTTGGCCGCAAAGACTTAATAGCAAAAGACAAAGATTTGTGTATAAAAGGAACCGCCTCTGCTTGATCTTAGGAACTTTCAATAAGCGGAACCGATACGAAAACGAAAAGCAACTCTTCATTTCAAGAAAATGCCGTTGGTTTTATACGACATTTCAAAAATGGGGAAAAAATAGCAAAATTTTTAAAAAATATTATTGTTATGTTTGCACACATTTAGCAGCATGCGACTTTGTTCTTGTACAGCATATCTCTACCTTGGGGTCTTGTTTTCTGAAAACGTAGAAAATTATTGACCAGTTTAAAGAAGATTAGCCATGCGCCGCCTCAATCTTGTATTTATTTTCCTTCTCGCTTACGCGCTATTCGTAGCACTGTGCGCTGTGTTCAGCGAGCCTGGCAGCGTGGCCAGCTTTTACGAAGGCTACAATTTTGCTGGCGATTACACGCCAAGCGATGAGGAGCTGGGGATTGTGGTGCCGGATAGCGCCGATGAGGATTTCCGGGAATGAAAATGCAGCAGTTTTTAGACTGCTGTATTGATCCAATAAGAAGGCATTATTTTGGTTCTTTTTCGGCTATGGCCGATTTATTTGCCTCCGATTTTAGGTTGCCCAACCTTACTGTATTAAACGTCATTCTTGAATTGTTCCAAAATACAGAACGCATTTTCCTATGCTCTAAACCTTTTAAACTAAACGGTTTCCATTCTGCAGATAGTCCTTCTGCTCTAAATACTTGGGCTATTCCAACCTCAAAAACTTTTGGCCTTCCTTTAAATTCAGCCTTTATCAGAACTCGTAATCCTTGATTTGCGCTTTCATATTTGTAAGTCATGGAGTGAAATCTATAGCCGTTTTTTACGCAGTCTTGCACAAATGGATGCTCTCTTAATTGATTGCCATCTAGAATAGCCTGCGATATTCCAGTTACTTCAGATTCCTCAATCTCTACGGAATCCTCCTCTTCGTCCGTTTTCTCATTATTCTCAGTGTCTGATTTGCTTCTTTTTGCCTGCTTGATCGTAATATTTGTTACCTCAGCAAATTTCCATTCCGACGCATCAAGACCTGATTTGGCAAGTTCATCAAAGAATGCGATGGTCTGTTCAGTACGAAGCAAATCTTGGTCTATTTCCTCAATCTCTTTGTCAATACTTGGAATTCCTTTACCTAGAACCTTTTTTAGCATTGCTGTATCAGATGATACGCCACAGTCAATCTCAACTCGCCAATTATTGTCGTCTAACTCTTTTAAATAAAAATCGAAAGCGTGCACTTCATTTTGCAGAAGAGCTACTTTTCCAGGTCTACTTTTAGAATACTCAATTACTCCCTTGAAATCATAATCCTCATCAGAATTTTGTGCGATAAGCTCGCTAATTTTCATCCCAGGTATTGAAACGCCATTTTCAAAAAGACCGTCGTAGATCTTCTTTAAACTAAAGTCCTTTTTACCATGTGACTTCACAATGAAGCCACTTAGATTTTGTGTAGAGTGAATCTCAAAAGCCCTCTTTCTTAAAAATTCGATATCGTCTTCATCATAAAACAGATGCGATAACTCAACGGAGAGTTCTTCCTTATTGACATTTGTAATAAAGATGCCTCTTGATTGTGCAAAAGAATTAAGAAAAGTGCGATCCCCAATGTGGGTAAAAACCTCCAACAATTCGTAGCTCGAAGGATAAACAGAATTAATGTCCATTAGTTAGTGAAGACGCATGAACTTTGGAAGATCTGAAAATAATTCCATACTCTCGATGTTTATTTCTATACCAGAGAACAAACCTACTACTTGCGATTCAATCTTACGAAAATCGATATCAGACTTGTATCTATATATTGTAAGAGGTTTATCTTTATCTATAAATTGTAGATGGTTTAGCAGAGCTCGAAGCCTATCAAATGATTTTAAGTTCAAAGACCCAAAATAAAAAACAACCCGGTGAGTTTTATTGTCCTTTATTGCTTCAGCCAGAACTGCTTTAGAGAACATATAGTCAAGTGTAAGCACATTATTTCTGGAAGCTGGTTTTTTGAAATAATCAGATTGTGGATAATAAAACTCTAGAGTAAGATCATTTTTGCTGTTATATTCTTCTATGGCTAGCACCATAGAAGCTAGACGAAGAATGTCATAGTTATCGATTACATAAATACGGTTTGGAGAATCTTTATGAGAGATATTTGGAAGTTTTGCCTTTTCAATAATACCCCGGAATTTTACTTGAAAAGTTGGATACAACGCAGTGTCTGCAAACCAAAGTACAATAAGTCCGCTTGAAATTACTGTATCCGCCAAGCTTGGATAAAGCTCCCTTAAACCCAAAGAATTTCTTGTAGAAGTGAGTTTGGTATTTAAGGTTTTAAGCCATTCTTCAAGGAGTTTAACACTGTTAAAACTAGTGGTATTGTACCGCTTTGCTTCTAAAAAAACAGTTGACTCACGCGATCCGTATCTACGTGCGTCTTGATACTTGAATATCCTGTCGATTCCTCTGTATTTGTCCTCATCAGTAGGAATGTCAATCTCAGAATCTCCAACCTGCTCCCACCCTAATCTTTTCAATAGGATAGCAGCTTCATTGTTCCAGATGGCTCCGTTTATGCCTTGATCTTCAGCCAAAATTTAGAAGAGGATGCTTTTAATTGTTTCAAAATTACTGGACACATCGTCTGGGTCGCAAGTGATGCTAAGGGCATTGTTGTTATGGATAAACAAAGTAAAGCTATTGCCGTATTCTTCTTGAATATTGAATACAATTCTAACAACATCCTCTTTATAGAGATCAACCAGTTCACCAGCTATCTCAGCATCCAAAATTTTAGCTGTAAATTTCCCTATAGCCCTATTGTTAAGATTATATTCGTTTATACATACTTCCTCAACAGTGGCTTGCACTTCTTCCTCCAAAAACTTATTAAACACCTTATAGGGGGAGATATCTGTAGCGGTAAACGACACTTCCCCCAATATGCTTTTCAGTAAAGATCTTACGTAAGACAGGCTTGTGCTATTACCCATACTATACACCAAGCTATACTTTATGTCAACGTAAAACACCACCTCCTTAAATACGAAAATCTGGCTTTTTTCCAGCTCTCCTGTGGCTTGGTTATAAGCATCTATGAATGTGGGTAATCTTTTTAGCAATAGGCTAGATACCACATTGCTTTCAGAATTACTCTCTAAGATACCCACGCCAGAATCATCGCTATATGGGGCATCATTAAGTAGCATATTTAGCTTCTTAGTTGAGAGGCCATCAAGCGATAATTTATTGATTGCGAAATTGAATCTCTTGCTCATAAGATTGGGTTACCTGCTACAGTGAGAAGGTATAGTTGAATTACCTATCGTCAGCTTAGATTCCATGAGTAGGACGCTAAACTAATAAGTAGACAGTGGAATTCCAAATAGGTTAACAGGGGCTTATTCTGATGGAAGTGCGATCCACTAAAACCCTGTGCAATAGCCTAGTACGCCACGTCCTTGTCACGCACAATTAATAACGATTGGAAGATTCCATAGTTGAAAGATGTGGGTGTCCGGGAGAAATTATTTTAGGTAAAGTCCGCCTTCCATACTACGTTGTCGCCACAGTCTCAAAAGTATCTAAACCTAAAAGTATCCAGAACAGAAGTGCAACCCCTACTCCGCCAGCGCCCGATTCAGCCACCCCCTCAAAAACTTCACTTGGCTCGGATTCCGGTTCACGATGCGCAGGTAATACCCCACCCGCTCCAACTTGTAATCCGTCACCAGCAGCCGGCTGTGCAGGCTGTCGTTGCGCTTCGCCAAAACAGCGAAATTTCCGGAAATTTCCGCGAAAGAATCCCGTTCCCGCGCGGTGATTTCCAGAAGCGCCTGGCATTGCAGGTCCGGAACAAAAACAGTGTCGCGGATCGGAAATGCTTGCGGAACGCGCACAATTTCTGGACAGGGCGGGCACTTGGTAGGAGCAATGCTGCGGTTGCAGGCAATAAGCAGCACAAGCGGAAGAAAGATTTTAAGCAGTTGCATTGCGGTTGTTGATTTTATCGAGTAAGTGATTGCTCATGGCTCCGGACTGCACCTGCTCCAGATGCGACTGTGCCAGCATGATTGCTGCTTTTGTTCCGGCATTTACGGCCATATCATACAGCTCGTTGGCGTAGGCTTGCGATTGGATCTTATCGCCCCACACCTTGTCCCAAAACTGCTGCTTGTAAAAGCTAAGAACCATGCGATTGAGCGTGTCGTCCGGGATAACAGAATTGTGTTTTGGGCGTCCGTTTTTCTTTTTCCATGCGTCCACGATTGCCCAGCCCGCCCAGCCCGGGTGCCGGGTGCGGGCAATGCCTTTATATGTTTCGCCGCCAGCGTCGCCGGGTACGTCGCACCACCCGCCTTCGTGGACGGCGGAGCGTTTATGTGCTGTTAGAAAGTCTGCCATTTTCCGGAAATTTTAAGCGCCGAAAAGCCACCTAAAAAAGCGACCAGCCAGCGTTTTGGGTTTACGTTTTTTAAGCTCCTCGCGCAGCGCCTCGGTCAGGAACGCCACGACGTGGAAGACGATCAGCTTCGCCGTCGGTGTGAGCCCGCCGATTTCGTTCACGGCCGCGTTGACAGCCCGGTCAAAAACCGGCTGGAACTCCACCTTTTTGGATTCGTACTCCAGCTGGAGCTCGGCCACGGAGCGCGTGTCGAGCAGCTCGTCTTTAATCTGTTGCATCATGGCTACTGCCAATTAAAAAGTCTGGAAAGAAAGCCGGTGCGCTTGGGTCGGGTACTGTCCCGCGCCCGCATCGGATGAGCCGGAAGCTCTACAACCACCGGCACCAATACAGTATCGGGCTCTACTTTTCCGGAAATCTCTTGCACTTGCGACAGCGCCTTGGTTAAACTGTCTTTCAGGTCGGAGTACATGGCCCGGCTGCTTGCCTCGCGGTCTTTGAGCCCCTGGGCATTGCGTTCCACTCGGGTAATCACCTCACCCATTGTGCGGGCCACGGAATCAGTCACGCGGTTGAGCGGCACGGTGAGGGATTGGATGGTTTGGAGGCGCACTTCGGCTACGTTTTGCCACATGGCCCTTTCACCAACGGCAGCCGCCTTCTCAGCGTCGCTTCGCACCAGCGCGGATTTGAGCGTCTGGATGCTATCGCTTTGGATAATGGTATTGTTGGTGACGGTCGGGGCGGGCTTGTTGAAATCGCGGACAAAACCAACGATAACAAAGACCATCGTTATGAACGCAGCCCAGGCGGCGAAGGCGGCTTTGACGCTACGCCTGCGGGTTTGGTGGTGTTGTGTCATCTTTATCTTCTTTTGGAAGGTTAGAGAAAGGGTTTCTGTCGAGCCTGCCTTTCAGAAAACCAAGCACAGGCTTAACGATGTATCGGGAAAGCGCGCCGTCCGGATCAATGGCGAAAATGTTTTCAAAGACGCTGTACAGCTCGATGAAAGACAGAAACCCAATCGTGATATTGACCATACTGGAGTAATCCAGTTTCGGGTAGAGCTGGGACATCAGGTTGGCCAGCAGCCAAACGCCGATGATGGTGGAGACGTAGGTGGAAATCTTGATGACGGTTTTGCGGAAACCACTGGATTTGGTTGCCTGGCCCATCTTCCAGCTTTTAATAAGGCCGGTGAGCAAGTCCACTGCCATTGCGCCCCCCAAGTAGAAAACCAACATCGGTTTGGGCAGGAACGCGATTTCTAACCACCCCCAGATGAGGGCAGTGCCATACACTTTAGGATGCGCTTGCAACAGCAGGAAGTTTCGCATTTTCCGGAAAAAATCACGTGGGTTCTTCTTCGCCTGCTGCCTCGGAACCAGCCTGTTGTTCACTCTCCTGCAAGGCTGCCATGATTTCAGCCGCCTCTTCGGCGGGGATTTCTTCTTCTACGTCTTTGTAGGAGCCATCGCGCTCCGCGTAGCGAACTATTCTTTTCATGGCGCTTTAATATTTATAAATTCTAATGGTGGTGCCGTTGGCCAGCAGCATATTGCTTGCGCCAACTCTCGCCTGTGTCCAGGCACTATTAGTAAGGAACACATCTCGTTCGCTTGCGCGCGAGATAGTAGAGACTGCTGTGTTAAAGCGTATCCCATCTGCCTGCACAATCTTGCTGCCTGCCGCGTTTCCAGATGCATCTACCTCTATCGCCTCTATTTTGCAGACAGCAAGTGGTAGTGGGAAGGCACTATTAGCATAGCCAAGCGATGTCGCGCCTTCTTTGTAATAAGTCTGCGACGATGGCGAACCCATATAAAAGGAATATCCAAGGCATATACCGCCTTCTACCAATATACGCACACGCTTCTCAATAAAATCACTAAACAGGATAGAATGCGTATTTCCCTGCTCAAAGTGCCATTTAGACAAGTCCAGCGTTCCTTTATTTACTAATGCGATAGGTGCGCCACCTTCTGTTGTGCTTAGTTGGAAGGTGTTCGCAGTGGCGTTTATTACATAGAACCCTACGGATGGGTACGAAGAAAAAGGCGTTACGTTTTGTGGAATAACAAAACCTACGTTGGTCTTTATCGCAATGCCAATGCGCGAAGTAAGTACCGCGTTGGTCGTATTCGCAAGCCCGTGGTTTGGGCTGGTAAATGTGTTGGTCGCAAAATCTATCGAGGTAATATTCACCTCTTTATTTCCGCTGTGCGTGTACTCAAAAAGCAAGTTATTGTCCTGCTGTTGCAGGCTCCAAAACCCACCAGACACCTTAATATCTGTCGCTGCATTTAGGACAGAAAAGGCAACGTAATAGGCGTTAGGAGGCGCGGTAATAGTCGTACTTTGGTTCTGCACTGTGGACAGCAAAGTGCCGTCTGCTTTCCAGAAAACCGCTTGCGCCACCACGCCTGTCTGACCAGCCGGAACTTTAAACTGTGCGTCCTTCTGTGTTCTGTACTTTGCTGTGCGCTTAAAACTTGCGTTGCTCGCAATAACGCCACTGGTGTTCCAGATGCTACTTGCTACAAATTCCGTAATATTTTTTGTAGCGAAATTGAAATCCGTAGTTAGTGCAGCGAGGTTTGTAGCGTTGGTGTCGGCTTTGTTGTTGGCGCTGATAGCCTTTGTATCTATCGTACCCGCGTAGGCCGCAACGTCCGCCGCCAGGTTGGCTGCTGTGGTAGCCGCGGCTTGGGCCGCATTCGCAACAGAAAGCGCATTCGTCGCAGATGTTGCGGCGTTGGAGGCCTCTGTGGCTGCATTTGCCGCGTCCGTGGCGGCGTTTGTCGCTGCTTGCGCCGCCTGCGTCGCTGCCCCAGAAGCAGCAAAGGCGGACTGACCTGCAAGCGTTGCGGCATTTCCCGCAGTGTCGGCGGCACTCGAGGCATTCTCCGCAGATGTTGCCGCATTCTCCGCGGATGTTGCCGCATTCTCCGCGGATGTTGCGGCGTTAGCGGCATCCGAAGCCGCTTGGCTCGCTGCTGTTACAGCGTTTTCTGCTGCCGATAACGCTGTGTTTACATCCTCTCGCATTTGCGCGTCTTCCGGCAAGGGCTGTGCGCCCCACGTTTTGTTGGGTAGCACCGTAAGCACATCGCCCACCCTTGCCGCCAAGGGTGGGGCAAGGGTCTTCATGGCCTTTACCAATACGTCAAAGGCCGCCGTTTCCGGAAATGTTCTGCGCATTCCGGCTGCCGCCATCGCATCATACCATATGCGCGTGTCCGGGTCCCAGGCCGTGTCTATCGTTTCCAGACCACCAACCTCATTGCGAATTGTTATCAGTGTGCTGTTATTTGCCATGTGTTTTTAATCGGTTTGTACGGTCCAGGAATAGTTGTCAGTCAGGTCGGTGCGCGCGGCGGTAGAATCGCCGGTCGCAGGGGCGGGCGGGTTTTGAAGTCTCAAAAGCAGGCTACCACCCGTTAGCGGATTCGTTATTGCGTTTACGTTGGCGCTGGTCGTGTTTATGATCGCGTCCACACTTGCGCTATCCAAAGCGCCGCCGCGCAGGTCAATATTTTTAAGGAGTGCCCACGGCTTGGCGTAGTTGTCCAAGTGTGAAAGCTGATTGCTGTTTACAGTTAGGGTGTCCAGGCTGCCCAGCGCAGGACTTAATACATCACAGTCAAAAACTCTTAACTCATCACTGCTGCAGATAAATGTTTGCAGTGTAGCAGGTGCCTTGCCACCAATACCGACCGTTTTGTTGCCTGCAAGGACCAATTCCGGTAAATCCAACCCAGCACCTTCCCGGTAAAAAATCCGGGTTTGAAACACCTTTGGCTTCCCGTACCCAGGAGCTGCCGGAAAGTTATTTGTCAAAGATTGGTTCGTAACCGGACCGCCCGATGCGCCCACTATAACCACACTACCGCCAACGTCCCACTGAACCGCCATCAGCACGCATCTTGTCGCAATACTCAAGGTCGTGAGTGCCGTCGTATCCTGCTGCGTGTTTACCGAAACAGAACGGCTCAACACCTCACCCTGCACCTTTGAGAAGGTGCTGGTCTCCAGAGGATGCGGGAAGTAACAAATACCCGATTTTCCGGAAAAAGTAGCTGCTGCAAACCGCCCAAAAAAGCGTTTGTTCAGTACCCGCGCGCTGTTGAACTGCCGTGCCAAATCCGCCGCGCCAGCTTCGTTTTCCACTACATGAGCAGAGGTAAGTCGCACGATTGTGCCATCCACCTCCATCTGTGCATCATAAACCAGATACGGGTAGCCGTATGCCTTTTGGAAAACCGGAATCGCGGCCCCCAACACACCCGGCCCGGCAAATTCTGTTACCCAGTTATTAGCCGCGTCGGTTTCCCGGAGCGCAGCCTTGGCAGTCCGCAGCAAATTATTTCCTTCGCCTACTTCCAGCCCGCTGCCGCCGCCTTTGGTAAGGCCCCGGCGCTCCGCCATAAAGTATTTACAGCCCAGCGCGTAATGCAGTTTGAGCCGCAGGTAGCCGGGAATAAAATCGGTTTCCAGATTCCACATCCGATACGGATAGGAGGAAAGCAACGCCGCATCCATCAGGCTGTCTTCATAGCTCGCGTCCATAGCCGAAGGAGTGCCCTCAGAAAGCTTCCCATCCACCCGGAAGGAAACAATCTTCTCGTCTCCCAGCCAGATAAAATGCTCGTCGTTTTCATCGTGCCGGCAGTCAATCAATACGGTGTTTTCGTGGCGCGGACGGATGAGCAACGGCTCTGAAACCGCGTATTGAACCGCGTCCACCGTACCGTCGCCGTCATGGTCCCATTCAAACTTTACCCTGAGCCAGTAGATACCGCTTTTCAGGTTCGCAATTGCCGACGGCGTAAAGACCGCCGTATGGGTGTAGAGCTGATGGGTATTTCCGGAAATATCGGTGTAGGTGTTGCCGGGAACGGCTACCGGTGCCGGAGCGGTATAAAAAAACAGATTACCCAGGGCCGAAGCGTACAGCTCCAGCGCTACTGGCCGGTCGGTGTTGGCGTCTAATTGCAGGGTCAGCAAATCGCCCACCTCCACTTTTTGGAAATAGGAAACCGGGGTTTCGGTGCGTGGGTAGCCTTCCCGGTGCCAGCCTTTTTCCGGGAAAATGGCATTCGGCCCGACGTGCGCAGCTACCCCCTCCGGTATCATATGCACCGAGGATAACGCTTTTGGAATCAGAATTTCGGCCATTTTGGGTTATCGGATAAGGGTGGTTAAATCGGTTGCCGGATGGGCCAAAAGGGAGCAGGTCACGGCAGCGTCGTCAGCGGTTTTTTGGCTCAACTCTTCCACAAAACCTTTGTATTGGCGACCCTGGTGGTTAAGAGTAAAATAGCCGTAGGGCGTCGTGGTGAGGAGTTGATAAAGGTTGTCCGGTACAGTGGCCAGAAACCGGAAACGAACCGGCAAAAATGGCCGGGAGCCGAGGTCGGATACCGGAATGCTTTCCCGGTCATCCACAAAGACGCTCCCGTTAAACATGTACAGGTTCCCTTCCCGCTCGGCGGTCTGGAAATTGACCTTTTTGGTGGGGTCCACATTGTGGCAAACAGCAGAAAGGAGCGGCTTGTTACGTAGCAGATCCAGCCGGGGGCGCAGGGTAAGGTTGTAAGCCGTAGCGACGATAGGGGCTTGCAGGACCGTGCTGGCCATAAGCGGCGGATTGGGCCGATACAGCGGGTAGCGTCCGGAGACCTGATTTTCGTCAGTCTCCAACACTACAATATCATTGTCCGGCTCGGTGTTGGTCGTTTCCTTGCCTATCTGGCCTCTTATTTGCTCAATAGAGAACATACCGCTGATAAAAGGGCTGCTGGCATCTCGTGTTTTGTTGGTCCGCAGCAAGGGGGCTTTCCACGTCTGGTTGCTCGTTACCTCCAAGCGGCCATTCAGTTGGTCGGCGCTTACCGTCTTCATGCCCAGCTTAATATCTGAAAACAGCAAATCGCCCGCAGGCTCTATCTGTAAATTCGTTACCTCGCCCAGATCGGCAATCGGCACATCTTGGAAGAACTCCTCTATTGGCGCAATGGTTACGGTATTGCCAACAATACCGAGACCCAACAGCCAGCGACCGTGCATGTCTTTAAACAGCTCTGAAAACTTGAGTTTCAAGGGCGCAGAAACGCCACGTACATCCTGCGCCGATGTCAGCCGGGTATGATAGGGGCGATTATAAACCGATACAACCGATGGGTCGGTCAGGAACGGCATATTGGTAAGGGCCGTTCCACCCAGAACCCATCCTACCATACTGGATACAACCTCGTGATACCTGCTCGCACCAACGGTAGATTCCGGAATCCGGGTGTAGTAGTTGATTTTTAAGGTGGAGAAACTGATATTGTGAACAATGTCAAAGGCGGTATTTCCTTCGCCGTCCGGGCCGGATAGGAATGTATTACCTTGAACAATGGCGCTGATAAGGCTAAGTTGCTCTCCCGCATCCATCGGGATTGTAACCGTTCCGATAGCCGTTAAGGGGGTAAAAAAGTTTGGCCAGTTTACATAGAGGAGTTGATACGCCTGCCCGGTTTGCGTTGTCGGGTTGTACTTAAAAATCAGAATCGTATAGGAGTGTACAGCCCCAACGCTACTGCCAGATGATGTGGCTGGTGTCGCATTTACGTCATATTCAATAATAACGTCTCCATCTGTCCGAGCCACAAAAAAAGGAGCACCTTTATAAATCGCCGGGGCACCGATTACGGCATTAACCCTGTCAAAAGTTGAGGGCGCGAGGTTGGATTCGTTAAAAATGTTGGTTATATCCGGCAGGAAGGTGGTGCCTGTTCTGTTTCCGGAAAACTGCACAATGCTTTTATTGCGCAGTTTCACCCCATCCATCCGTACCGCCTCTGTGATAGGGGTAACCTCATAAGGGGTGTTCTCATTGGCCCGGAACCGCGCATTCATCCCACCCTGCTCCACGTTTACCGTAACCTGGCTGTCCTCATCCAGAAACGTAGAGAAATCGACGTCTCCCTCATAGAATGCCTCATAGGTAAAGTCTGATTTTCTACGCTTCTCAATTACCAACCGGCACTTTCCCTCTACCCCTTGCGTAAAGTAGATATGGCGCAGGATTTTGGCCCCGTCTTCAACGAATTTATAAGCCGTGGTAAGGGTTGTTACCAGCCCCCAGTAGGTCAGGCTCCGTGCCCATTTGATTTCCGTTTCCTTCCAGCCAATGGGCTCCTCAACACTTTTTTGCGCACTGCCAAGCACAACGTCACCGTTTGGCGCTACCGAGTAGTAGTCGCCAGCATCCGACTTCAAAAAGAAACGGAACCGGGGCGGTATGTAGCTGATCAGTAACATGATAGATTATGCACGGGCACGGCGGTAGTAGTAGGCGTCGAAGCGGGGGTCGTGGCCTTTTAGAATTACAGGGCGCTGGTCACGAATGGCTTTGGTAAGGGCGGCGGTTTGGCTTTGCAGGTCGGCGCGGATTCCGGAAACGTCCACGCTGGGCGCTGGGAGCGGAATCAATACCGCCCCGGCCATGGATTGCTGCTGGTGGCGCTGCATGTAGTCCTCGACAGAGGGAAATACTTTGGAGTGTTTTTCCAGAAACGTAATGGTAGGCCGGTCGGGAGTGAGGTAGGTTTTGCCGTCAGGGGTTTGCACCACTTCTTTGCGGAAACCATCACCCACGATTGCAAAGCTGTCCACCGGGTGGTCGTCTGTACCTTCCTTGTAGGCGTAGAGGGCAGCAATCTGGGCAGCAGCAATACCGGCCACCAGTGGGATTTGTGCCGATATGGTACCGGCGGCAGCAAGGGCTACCGGGGCATAGGCCGCAGTGAGCGGGTTGGCGGCCAGCAGCGCAGCCTGGGCGGTCGCCTCAGCGGCTTTGGCCGAAAGGGTCACGCCGGTTTGGATGGCCTGGCCGGTAATAGCTGCGGCCTGTACAATCCGGTTTAGGTCCTTGCGCCGGTTTTCAATCGCTTCCCGCTCGGCGTCGATTTGCTTTTCCTTGTCGGCAGCCTGGGCCTTTGCAATCGCTATTTTCTCCTCTCGTGCCACACCCGCAGCAGTTGTCGCCTCAATGGCGGCCAACTCTACTTCCAGCGCGCTCTGAATGCCTTTTTTCCGGGATTCCAGTTGATCCATTTGGCGCTGATAACCGGCATCAATCGCCGAAACAACCGCATCGCCAACCGAGCGGGCCAACTGTCCGATTTGGGAATACAGCGCCCGGCGGGCCTCTGCCTCCATTTCCAGCGCCGCGATGTTGGCTTTGCTGGCTTCCTCGTTTATCTTTTTCCGGATGTCAGCCGCTTGCTTTTCCAGGTCGGCAGCATCCTTCAGGTACTTTCTCCGGTTGGCAATCTCGGCATCTACCAGCGCCAGTTGGTCCTGCAGCTCCAGCACATGGTAGTTGTTGCGGATGTGGGCAGCCTCGGCACGGTAGGCGCTTTCGGTCATGTTGCCCTTGGAGTAGCGCTGGGCCAGAATCTCAATTTCTGTGGCTACCTGCTCACTGATACGCTCGGAGTTCTCGGCCAGATTTGTTGCCAGTGCCGCTTTACGCTTGCTGTATTCTGCATCAAAAAGGGCTGTAATCCGCTGCTGGGCTTCCCGGTTTGCCTTTTCTTCTTCGGCGGTGTACCGCTCGGTGATTTCCTGCTTTTCAGCTTCAAACTCACCCTTGCGAAGCAACAATCCTTTTTCCTCTTTGGTGCGCTTGCCCGCGGCCTTGCCTTCAATCTGTGCAATTTTATCCAGTGCCGCTTGTGTTTTGCCAAGCTCACCCGCTTTGAGGGCATCCAACTGATAAAGCCGGTCGGAGTTGAAGTTTTCAGCCGCCAGTAGCCGCTCTGTGTAGGACTTGGTTTCGTCCTCGTAGATGAGCTTATTGGCCTCCATATCCTGCTGGATCTGGGAGGCCCGGAGCTTGGCTTGGGCCTCGGCTATTTGCTGCTCAACAGCCAGTTCCTTGTTGGTGTAATCAGGTGCTGGTTTTGTTTTGGGGTCTTTTTTAAGGTCGCTCCCCTCAATCATCATATTCCCCGCATCCTCCGAATAAGCCTTAAAGGCGTTTGCATACCCTTTCTGGGCTTTCAGGAGCTCATCGGCCTGTTTGATAAGACCGTCCCGGTACTCCTTTTTGTTCTCCAAATCCCGCGCATACCGGGCGGCGGTAAGCGCGTTGGTTTCATTGGCGGCAGACACATAGCCATTATTGGCCCGTGTGCTTTCGGCCTGGAAACGCTCATTGGCTTTGCGGACATCCTCATTGGCCTTGATGATCTCATCACGAATATCCAGGAAACGCTCGCCGGTCAGAGCCAGCTTCTTTTCCGAAGCCGTCGCCATGCTTTTAGCAATAATGGCCTTTGTGGCCCGGTTCATCTCGTCAGCCACATTGCCCGCCAGAATCGCCTCTTGCGACAAGTTGCCAAAATAGGAAGGGTAGGTTTCCTGCAACTCTTTCACCGCACGTAGGCGCACTTTCATGCTTAGCTCTACATTGGCAGCACTTTGGGTAAGGGTTTGGATATGGGCGATTTCTGCCGCTGCATTGCTACGTGCGCTCTGCTCCGTCTGTTTGAGGCTTTCGGTATAACGTTTTTGGGCTTTCTCGGCTTCATCTGCCGCTGCCGCATTGCCCTTCAAAAGCTTGGGCAGCATCGGAAGCACGGCCAGCAGTGCCAGAAGCGCCATTTGCCAGGAAAAGATAGAACCAATTACCGTTCTCCATACCGGAACGGTCTTTTGGCCTTCTGCGCGCGCCGCCGCCTGCTCCTCTTTGAGTTGGCGCAGTGCATCGACTGCCATCGGCACGTTGTTGCCAATGGCCATAAAGAAGGTTTGCAGGCCGTTGGCAAGGGAAGGCAATTCACGGGCTACCTGCTGAAATTGCATCCGGAAACCCTGAACCGCGCCGGTGTAGTTGCCTACGTTGCGCTGAAATCGGCCCGTAGAAGCATCTGATGCTTTCAGTGCTGCGTCTAACTCCATTATCCGGGCCTTGAGTACGCCCCCGATATGTTCGTTTTCCCGCTCCGCCTGCGTCAATCTGTCCCACCCTTGCCTCAACTCGGCAAGAGTGCGGGCCATAGCCTTCATGCTATCAGGAGCTATCACTGCAGCGGCAGCTCTTGCATTGGCCTGGCGCTGCGCCTCATCGGCTTTTTCAGTGGCAATGCGTTTTTTTTCAATTGCCGAAAGCTCACGTTGATGCGCTTTCTCCCGTGCGGCCATGCGGCGCTCGTAGGCAGCATCCTCGCGCTGGGCTTTGCGCTCAGCAGCCTCGGCAGCCTTCTGGGCAATTTCGGCGGCCCGCTTTTGGGCAGCAAGCTCCTTTTCGCGAACCTGCTCGGCTTTCATAGCCGCTTTTTCAGCAGCCTGCTGAAGCGCTTTCTGGGCCGCCTCCAACTCCTTTGCTTTCTGGATGGCATCACCTATTCCCTTAGCATTCACAAGGTTCAACTCACCTATTTTGGCGTTCTTGTTGAACTCCACAATCATCCGGGCGGCATCAGCCAGCTCCGCCTTCAAATCGGCGAGTTCCTTTTTCCACTCCGGCCCCAGCAGCGAGATAAATTCTTCCGTCATTGCGCTTGGGTTTTAGAGGGTTTGGAATGGGCTTTTGCGGCCTCTTTGAGCCGCAGGTAGTACCGGCAAAAAGCCAGGGTAGAAATATTTTCAGCGGAAATACAGTGGCCGACTACCTCACCAGCGGCAATCAGGATATCGAAGAACCACACCTCGGTGATTTCTACTTTTTTGCAGGTATCATTTCCGGAAATCTCTTTCCGGCTCAACTCCACCCGGAGTTCGTCGCCGGAAAGCAGGTTCAGAATCAGTTTCAGGGCGGTGTGGCGTTCCTCATCCGGTGCGTCTGCCTGCGGAACATCAAAGTCTTCTTCGCGCAGGCACCTGGCCACTTCTTCACTGGCGTTATCCCACAGATAAGCTACCAGCAGCCGGCAGCGGTTGATACGGGATTCCTCATAGGCGCAGCGCAACTCTTCCCAAAGCTGTGCTTTTTCTTCTTTGCCACTGCTGGCCTCGATGTACTCAATCTGAATCCTATCCCATGCCTTCCGAAGGGTGGCCCTACCCACTGTGCCGCGCTTTACCAACGCACCTAAATCCTTATGCACCAATGCCCGCATAAAGCGGGTGAGCGGCAGTTCCGCGCACGAAGAAAACACCTCGCCGGTCGGGCGGGTGTCGGGCGTCGTGCGTTTTTTGCGGGGATGGCTCATGCGTAGGCTGGGGCGGCTGTTTTGCCTCTTACTTTTCGGATAATGGCCCGAAGCAGACCGGGTCGGAGGGTGTTTTTCCGGAAAATGGTTTTGTTTTCACCCGTCAGACCAAAGACTTTTTCGCCATCGCGGCGGGTGATATCCTTCGTCTTGGGATCGGAGGAGGTAAGGACGTAAGCGGTGCCGGTTGTGTAGGCATGGATGCCCTCGTGAAACATACCCGTCTTTTTCTGGTCGCGGATGCCGTAGCCGGGCCGGGGGTTCATCTGGTACTTTTTCCGTGCGTACGCATCGTTTTTGTACCGATCCATCTTCTTTCCGGTGCTGTCCAGACCCTCCATCAGCTGCTCGCGGTTCATGTCGGCCAGCGCTTCGGTGTGGGCCTCCACGATAGAACGGGTCTCCTCAACTATATCGAAGGATTCCAGTCTGCGCAGCACTTCGGCAACGGAAATAGCACCCATGACCTAACGGGGACTATTTAACCGTCGTGGTAGTCGTGCCGGAGCCAGTAGGTGCTGTGGTGGCACTCGCCGGACCACCGCCAGGAGCGCCGGAAGTCGCATTGCTCTGGGCTTTGGCGGGTGCTTTGGCGTTTCCGGAATTTTTAGCCTTTGAGGATGCTTTTGGGGCTTCTTCGGCGGCGCTCAGCTCTTTGGCTTCCTTCCAGATGCTTTCCACGATTTGTTCGCGGATTTCCGGAAGTTCGTTATCAAAGTGGCCTTCGGCTTCCATCGCCTCCTGAAATGCCTTCTCGGATTTGAAAGAGAGGACGTGATCCAGTGAGATATTGACCAGATTGCGGGTAATCAAGGTTTGCTTTTTCATAAAAGAAAGGTCTTTTCACCCCAAAACCCCGCTTTCAGGGCGGGGCAAAGGGTCGGTTCGCAGGCGAAAAGAGATTACGGAGCCGGCCACTCGTAGGCGTTGGACTCGTAGCCTTTCAGGCCAAGACCGGTCAGGGTAGTGGTGTCGGCCAGCGAGGTACGAATCAGCGTTCCGGACGGAATACCGGACAGGTTGGGGCTAATGCGGAAGCCGACAGCTGGAATAGCCGAAACACTTGTAGTGGTAAGCGTAGCACCGGTGTCCTGGCGGGTATGAACCCATGCGCCCGGTACGTTCAAGACGCTACCGAAGCGGGCAACGAGGTTTTCAGCGCCTGCCATCGGGGCCAGCGTGATGGTAGTGCCGGGAGCGGTCGTGCTGACGTTTTGGAGTTTTACGTCCACGATACCCTTCACATCTGTACCGAAATTGAAGTCCAGCTCGATGAATGCGAACCGGTCGTTGAACTCGGCAGAAGAAGCCAGCGATACAAACGTCTTCACTTCCGACCCTTTGGAGCCGTCGTTGAACTTGTAGGAATCGGTGAACAGTTGCGCCAGGGAGTAGCCCTTCATGGCCCAAGCGCCATTAGCGTCCACAGCGTCGGTGCCCATCAGCACGTTGTTTCGATCCACCAGAAGCAGGTCGTAGAGGTCTTGCAGGCCATTGAAAGTGCGCAGCGTTCCGTGGTAGTTTTTGCCGCCCTTCCAGTAGGACAACATAAAGGCGTAGCCGCTTTCGCGGATAATACGCTCAAAACCTGCCGGGGAGCTTTCCTTTACCGCCTCTGCGCCCTGTGGCTCGGCCCCTACGATTTGGGGGAGCGGCTGCCAGCGGTCCGCTTTATTGGCCGCTTGTGCCCGGCTTTGCAGCGTTCGCCGGATGATGGCGCGGGCGGCAGCATCAATAATCGCGTCTTTCGGTACCAGAATGCCGTAGGCGATGTCGGCGGGGTCGAAGTTTACCGGCGCTACGCCAAGGTTTCCGGCTTGGGTGCCGGCGGTTCGTGTGCTTTGTTGTGCCATGATAAAAAGGCGTTTTTAGTAGTGTTTGAGGCTGCTCCTATGGCCGGTACTCGAGGCTTAGGTTGCAGCGAAAAATGTGGTGCGGATGCATATCCGCTTTGGTAAGCAGCGACTTCCTGCGGGTGCCGGGGTATTCTTCCAGACAGGCCTCCACGCCGGTAATCATATCTGTGATCCGGAAGCCGTAACAGGCACTTTCCCGGAAAAAGTTGTACACGTTCATACGCACTTCTTCATCCGGGCGGACAATCGAATCGGGTTTCAGCCGTACCAGGTTGCAGAACAAGACCAAGTGGACCGTATTGCTGATAACAGGACCAACAGTGCTTTTCTGACCCACCCCGAAGAAGGAAACCACAGCTTTTTGGTCATCCTGATAAACGTCCTGGTATTCGCCGCGCTTGCTTTGAACCTCCGCCACATAACCGTCGGCCAGCCGGTTGCGGTAGACGCGCGGATAGCATTCCCAGTCATCCGGGGCCAGTCCCCACACACCGCGCAGGTGCTCATAGAGATCCCGCTGGAGCCTATCCAGTGGAACGTCAATTCCGGAAATCGGGCCTTGGCGCTTGTGAAGCATGGTTTACCAGAGGTGGGAGGCGTCCCGGATAACCGGCTTTGCCTCGTTTTTGGAAAGAGGGAAAAGAACGTCGGTAATGGCTTTGATGGCATCGGAGAGCTTACCATAGAGGCCTTTGGCGACCTTGCGACCGGCTTCATTGGTGTAGCCGTCCAGTTCAATTTTCAGATCGCCAATACTTTCCCCGGCGCTGCGTTCCCGGCCATTGCTGCGCGGTGTGGCAATCAGTTGTTCGATCACATCGCAGGCGACTTGAAAGCCGATAGCGGTATCAAAGAGCGGAGCCCGGCGGATAGCCAAATCCGAATAATCGGTATCGGACAGGTCGGTAGGTTCACCGTAAGCATCGGTTCCGGTAACGGCCCGTGGGTTGGCGACAAAAACGAGATCAATAACTTTCAGGACTGCTTGCTTACGCAGATCCAGAAGTGTGTTGTTGAACTCGGCGTTACCGTTGGCGTCCGGGTTTGGTATGGTCCAGTAGACGTTTTCGGCGGTGGCTAAAGCGTGAAAGGCTTTGAAAACCCGTCCGGAATCCGTTTTGGCAGCCGCAGCATCGACACTAATCCCCGTAGCGAAGGGTTGGAGGAGCGGTGCCCACCCAACCCTGTCCACGAGTTTGTCGATTGCCGTTTGGTTCATGGCTTACTACCAGGCTGCGCCGTCTGTGTGAAGAATGACGATTTGCTCAATGGCCTCAAAGCCGGGGAAGGCGTTGAGTTCTGCCTTGGTAAACTCACGTACCGGCTCGTTGGTGCTCCATTTGGAGATAAGCGTCCGGTTGTAGTCGGCATAGTTTACGCCGGTTGCGGGGCGCAACTTCTCGATGGCGTAGGCGTTGTGGATAACGCCCAGCTCCCCCGCAGGCACGAACGTAACATTCTCCCTTTTCCATGGGCGGTACGGGCGCTGCTTTGTGTCGTCTTCCACCATCTGGGCGATGTTGACAATCTCAAACACCGGCAGACCATTTGCGGTCATAGCCGTGTTGAGGTTCTCAAGCGTCATCGCGTAGGTCTTGTTGGAACCCGGATTGTAGAAGGCACTCAGGAACGATTGCAACTTGGTGTTGTTGCGGATGATGTTCCACAAAAGCTGGTCGATCAGGATGGTTTCGAAGGCAAGACCGCGGCCTTGGGCATCGCTGACAATCGTGGTGATTTCCCCAATGATATCGAAGTTGGCCGTCTGCCAATTGCCGGAAGACACCAGTTTGTTTTCCGCCGGCAGGAACAGATCAATTGTTTCGCCCATTGTGACGCCATCGGCATTGGATGCAGTGGTGATTTCCACATAGCCTTTGGAGAGCCCTTGTGCTACGAAGTCGTCAATCCGTGCTTCTGTACCCTCGCCCACAAACTTGATGTCGTTGAAGATGAGATCAAGCGCTGGGTTGATGCCCCCGTTGCGGGTGGCAAGGTCGCCAAGGGTAAGGTAGGCGCGCATCTCGCTTTCGTTGAGCGGGCGCATGTGCCGGATTGCCGGAACCTCACCATTCACTTTAGAAAGCGTTTGACGGGCACGGAGGGGCGTGGTGCTGTCGCGATCCACAATAGAGGCCAGAGAGGCAATGCGGGAGGCGCCCAGCACGGTAGCAAACGTCAGTTCGTTGCGCTGGAGGCCCCAGCGGAAGCGGCGAGGGAACCAAGGCCGATTGAAACGCTCCAAGGACCGGTTGATGATGGCCTGGAGGTTGGCATTGGAAGCGTAGTCGCCGAAGATGGATTCAAGTTTTTCTGCCATGATTTGGCTTTGTCTTTAAAGTCGTTTAAGGATGTGTGTTGCTGTTGGGAACGTGCCTTGTAGCAGCGCCTTAGTGCGACTGGGAAAAGATGATGTTGGGAAGAGCAGCTTCCAGCCCTGCGTTGTAGAGCGGAATGCGACGCGCCAAGGCGGTACCGCGGATCACGACGCTGAGGGTCTGATTTTCAGAAACCTTTACGTCGTCATAGAGCAGGCCGGTAGGCTTGACGGCAAAGACTGCGTTACTGCCTGCTGCGGCCGCTTGGAAAATACCGGTGCCGGCAGCCATTGTGCCGAGCGTAGCCGAGAGCGTGAGCTCGTCGTATGCCGGATTGGTGGCATCGATTCCGGAAATATCCACCGCAGTACCACCAATGGTTTTGGCGATGTGATCACCTACTGCGAAGTGGTGACCTTTTTCAACGCGGATAGTGGTGGCAGAGGAACCGGCTGCGGCTTGCAACTTGGCTGTCTTGACGATGGTGGCGGTATGGTTGGATTCATCCAGCGCTACCGGGGTTCCGGCAAGGATGAAGGCACCCAGCACGAGGCCGCTGGTAACAAGGCGACCGCCGGATTGGGCCGTCTCCAGAATTTTGTGTTGGAACACGGGAATGCCGGTTCCGTACGTGGTACGAGATTGACCTAAGCCCATAAGAAGGGTTTTTTAAGCTGTTAGGAATTGGTTTTCGGGGCGTTTGCTTTGCCCCATGCCTCGATTTCGGCAGATACCGAATCGCTGCTACCTGTCTTGCTTCCCCCACCCGGAGGATTATCCTTACCCAGCCCAGCGCCGGCAGGCGTGAGCTTGTGCGTTTCTGCAAACGTTTTGTAGTCGGCAGCAAGGTCTTCCACGGCTGTTTCGTAGTCCTCATCCTTGGTAGGAATGCGGCCTTTGAACATGATTTCCGGAATCCCTTTCAGGCGCTCGTCCTTTTTGAAACGTTCGGTAAGTGTTTCCGCTGTGCGCGCTGCTTTCAGTCCGGCCACTTCCTGAGAAAGCGCTTCGTTTTGTTTCAGAAGTGCTTTTGCCCATCCCGGCGTATCATCGGGAAGTTCGGTGGTAGTGGGTTCGTCCTTGTTGCCTTCCGGATTTCCGGATGCGGCTTGAGCAGCTTTTTCGCGTCCTACTTTTTCGGCAGCTGTGGCGCGGCGGTCAGCTTCCTTGGCGGCATCAAGAATATCGTCCTCCCGGTCATCCACATAGGTCTGGATGTCGTCGTCGGTTTCGATTTTTTGAGCCCAACGGGCAGCATACGACTCCTTCATTTCTTTGGAGACGGATTTGCCTTTGAACTTTGCGTCAAGTGCAGCTTTAACCTTAGCCTTTTCTACTGCCATAATGGTGGGTATATGCGTAAACGGTTGTAGACACCAAAAATAATAGGATTTAATAGTTAAGTAATAAATTTTATTGTCGCAAAACTGCGACAGGGCGTAAGTTTACCGCACGAGAAAAAATAAAAAAGCCCGGAAATTTCCGGGCTTTTTTATGCGGTTACCTTTTCGTCTTTCTGCCATTCATTGTAGGAGCCGACGTAGCCGAATTTTTCAAAAAGGGCTTTTACCGTTGCTGGCTTGGCGCTTCCGTTTTCAATGCGCGCCAGCGTAGAGAAGAAGGTAGAATGCTTCATCTTGCCGATGTAGGGTTTCAGCTCGGAGCGGAGCTCGGTGCAAACTTCTTGGATGGTCATGCTGCTACGTCTTCGGTTTGAGGTAAAAGAACGATAGGCCGGGCTGCCTTTTCTTCTTCTTCAATCTGCTTCAGCTCATCATCTGGGTCGTCGGTAAGGCCTGCTACCTCCACCGCCCGCCGGCGGCTGGCAATGGTTTTACCACCGCTGATTTTCATTGCCAGATCCACCCGGTCTTCGGTATCGCCAATCCGGAACAGATTGAATTCTGCACTGACTTCCAAATCTTCGGCCCCTCCTAAGTCTCCCTCGATGGCAATGGCGGCCGCTTTGAGGAAGTTCAGACGGCGCTGGATGCACTCGCCGAACTCGCCTTCCTGCCGGTCTTTGGCTTTCAGGTGCGCATCCATAAAAAGCCGGTCAAAGGCGACACCGGAAATATCGCCCAGCTTCTGCATCTGCTCAAAAGTGATGTTCGGCGTTTGGGTGATGGTGAAGATGAAGTCAATGAGGGTGGAGATTTCCAGCTTAATAGCCTCCGGCGCACCTTCCCAGGTAACGTACTTTAAATCGGCATTTTCACCGGTGCTCTCAATCAACTTCCCAGCCTCTCCTTTGGCTGCAAAGCCCTTGATTTTCCCTTTGGAAAACAAGATAGGTGAGCCGTTGTAATCGTTGGTATCGGCGAAGTTCGAAATAAGTGTTTCCAACCGCTCAATCAAACTCTGCACATCTGCCCATTCCACCTCCGGCTGCTGGTAGTAAATTACCGGAATCTTGCCGTATTGCAATTCTACTGCCGCATCTTCTACCTCTCGCCAAACACCGGAACTGCTGCCATCTTTGACGTACTCGCGGCGCTCTGTAGCGGTATAAAGCCAGAAGTATTCTTTTTTGTCGCCCGTATCCTCGCGGTAGATACCGAAGGCTGCCATGTCATCATTCTTATCCCATACCGGATATAGTTTATAGCCGTCGGAAGGGGAATAGAGCTTACAGCGCATCTTGTAGCCGCCCTTCTTCTTTTTGTCTTCCACCGAATACCACACCTCTGCGCACTCGGTTTCACTCATCATCTTCTTGGCGATGGCACTATTGCGGAACTGAAGCTTATTGTCGTTCCACATCTCCCGCACTGCCTTATACAGACGTTTGCCGAGGTCGTCTTCCGGATTGCTTTTTAAGATCACCCGGCCACCGGTCAGAAACGTTGCGCAGCGCTTTACAATCAGCTTTTGGAGGGCCAGTGCAATCCGGGCTACATGCACAACTTCCGGTTCCAAGTGCGGTTCACCCGTCTTGGGGTTGATAACACTGGTCGGCCTGTAAACGAGTTTGTTCTTCCGGTGTTTGTCCTTCATCACCTTATGCTCTTTCGGGTCGTACATATCGAATACGTCCTTTTGGAATTTGCTGGGCGATTGGGCCATGATGGAGGTTATGACAGCATCAGGCGACTGGGTAGTTTCGGTAAGAAGTTGTGTTTCCATAAGGGAAAGTGTAGAATGATTTTATCGGAAAGAGGAGGCCCAAGAGTTATCGGAATCTGAATCGTCAGGGTCTTCGAGGTAGAAAAACATGCGCATCATCAGCATGTCGAGGTAATCGGGGGAGCGCTGGATCAGCTTCTTCATCTCGTCTTTATCGATGAGCCGTTTTTTGGCCGTGTCGTTATCGACGTTGTTTTCTTTGAGGACGCCCAGCTCCTCGGTAATGGCCAGTTCCTGCTCGGAGGAGCAGATGATCCGGATTTGACGCTTATTGATGAGTTCGGCCAGTTTATAGCCGCACTCGCTTTTTAGGTTGGCGAACTCTTCCGCGTTAAATGCCCGGGCACCGCCGTGGAACTCTTGAATGCCTTCCAGATAGGATTCCAGATAGGAGCCCATACCGTCACTGTCGGCCACCACACGCGAACGCGGAACGGAATGTTTGCGCATCAGCAGCGCCAAGTCGGCTTCAATCTCTTTTCCGGTAGAGGTCCCCTTGACGACACCTTTTGTAAGGTCGCAGACAGCCCCTTCCCACAGCCCGGCCACGAACTTATCGCGGCCCATCATGGCCAAGTCAGCGGAGATGTATCTATCCGGCCCCGGCAGTACGTGCTCGCCCCGGAAAAGGTCATAGATGGCGTCTTGGTCACAGAGCAGGCTGGGGTCGTCGTCGTAGTCAAAATTTCCGTGCAGAAGGCGTTCCCGCTTGGCTTTGGACATGCCCTTGAGCTGCTCCTCATAACCGCTCTCCCGGTGGGGGTTATCATAGAGCAAAGCAGGGAGGTACACGCGGCCTTTGGGCAGGGTTCCGCGGCTCCATGGCCGGTAGAAGTAGCTGTCCACCCAGTTTTTCTTTGGGTTGAACGTTACCAGCAGCTTCGGGATAATGCCGTAGTGGTCGTTCAGGTGGCGTCCGACCCGGGATTTCAGGGTATCGAAGGCGTCAAAGTGTACCTCGCCCCCTTCTTCCAGCCAACCGCCAGTGTATTCCAACGAACCGTAGCGTTCATAGAGTGGATCGGAGGGCAGGTAGCGCAGATCCAGCAGGTCAATCCGGCTACCGTTGAAAAATTCAATGTAGTTGTCTTTCGCCTTATACTCCCACTGGTCTTCAAACTCGTACGCCTTACTGACTTTTTTAAAAGTCATGTAGGTGGATTCCCGCAGGCGTTTGAGTTCTTCCCGGCCGATAAACCAACGGGTTCCGGGGTAGATCATACACATAGGGCCAAGCCATGCGCAGCCAGTCCACGACTTTGCCCCGCCGGCAGCCCCGCCATACCCCAGCTCTCTGGTGGTGTCGTCGGTAAGCAGTTGCAGGGCCTGTTCCTGCTTCAGGTGCTTCTGGCCACCGACGACGGTAATGAAGTCAAAGTCCCCTTCTGCAAAGAGCAGTTTCTCGATTTCCAGATTTGGAATTTCGAGCAGGGCCTTGAAATCATTATTTGTCTCCATCGTTGCCTTTCTGCATTTTCTTTTTTAGGGTGAGCAGTTGGTTCAGCTCGGAGGTATCCAGCCCTTTGATATCCATCACTACTGGCTTGCCTTCTTCTCCGGTCAATACCACACTTTGCGGAGAACGGCCTTCCAGCCGGTCCATCAGTTCCTTGTAGGCCTTGTGATCGCCTTTCATGGCTTTACCGATAAGGGCCAGGTTCATCACGTCCAGCACCGTCATCTCCTCGTCCGCCTTGGTAAGCGGGTTTTTGGCCGTTATCAGCGCCGATACCCATTTGTTGATGATGGTCTTGTTGTTCTGTCGCCCTTTGCCGCGCCCGGCGGGATTGCGCACCTCTCCCGGTGCGGCCGGGATGAGCGTGCCGTTGTTTCTGCCCGGAATGGGCGTCCCTTCGATTTTCTTTTTCGCTTTGGCCATGGTATGCGCGGGGTTACGGGTTATTCCGGTGTCCAGGCGTTGGACCAGCCGCCCTTCGCCACGATGTCGGATTTGGGGATGCCTTTCTGGTTGGCCAGCCGGTAGACCTCCTCCGGCTCCATTTGCAACCGGAGGCAGATTTCTTCGGTCGGCAATCCTTGCTCCAGCATGGAAAACACGATGTCGGCCATTTTCAGCACAGCATGAGTACCACGGGCGCGGTTGTGGCGGATGGTAGCCATCTTCTGGGATGCCGGGTCTTTGGGTTGGATATCTACGACCGGGACATAGCCGCCGGTGAGCTTATAGACTTCCGGATGACCGGAGACGGTAAACCGGTGGAAGCCATCCACAATGGTATTGTCCGGATTGATGACGATGGGCTGAGTCCAGCCGTCTTCCAGAATGGAGATTTTAAGCAGGACTAGCTCCGGCGGTGCTACCGAGTTTGGGTTGTAGTCGTTGGCGCGGAGGGTATCGCGGTGTACCCAGCGGACGTTGCCGACGGGCTGTTTTGCAAGGAGTTCAAAATTCATAGAGCGGTTCATCGTTTGCGTTTGTTCTTTTTGCCATAAAGCTGCTCGGCTTCTTCGCGGGTGATGCCCATCCGGTCGCACTGCTTTTTACCTTCCGTACCGCCCATATTTTGGGCTTGGCGGCCTTTGAAATCGCCCTTCTGCGCAATCTTGCAGAAGAACTTCCAGGAGGCACCGGAAAGCGGGTGGGTATCCTCATCTGCAATCGGGTCGTCGGTCTTGCCACGGTGCTGCTTGATCATCGCGTTGACACCCCGCTTGATCATGTCCTGATACTCCGGCTCGTAACCGGAAAGCAGGATGTGGAAGTACTCGCGCCACGTCTTTCCTTCCGGCTTGGACCAGTTGGAATACAGCTCACTGTTGGCATAGCGCCACGCGGTAGCTACACCCTTGACCCGGCTTAGCATCTTGTGCCACATCTGCGGAAAGCACTCGGCATACAGCCACAGCCCCCGGAGCGGCTCCTCACCGAATGGCGGGCACACGCGCTGTTTGAGCAACTGGCCGTGCATCTCGGTGCGGTTTACGATGTCGTAGGTTCGGTTGTAATCAAGGCTTTGCAGGTGTACCAGGCGCCACACGTCTTCAGAACTCCAATCGTAGATAGGAAATGCCCGGTAGCTGTTTTTATGGTCGGCGGAGGTGGTCAGGAAGGCGTCATTCTTCTTCATGGCGATGACCCGGAAACGACGCAGGGATTCCTGGGTACGGATGCCGGTCAGGACGCAGACTTTGCCGTGCTCCGGGCCATACATCTTGGGCATCCACTCCTGAAACGTCATGCCGAACTCAAAGGCCGGGTGCTCGGTAATAGCCCACTCGGGCATATCACGCACCCACAGGTGCTTTTCTTCCGGATGCCACGGATACCAGAAGGGCTGCTCGTTGGAGCAGGCGTTGCGGTGCTTTACCGGCAGACAGTACCAGTCCAGCTTTACATCCGGGTTACTTCGCATCCGCTCGGCATAGGCGACGGTGGGCGGATGGATGGCTTCTTCATCTACAAAGACAGCATGGACGGGCAGCTTGCCCAGCTCGCGGGCAACGTCAATGGTGCAGTGCAGCAGGGCAGTGGAGTCCTTGCCGGCGCTGAAAGAGACGATGATTTTGTCAAAGGAGCGGTAGCAATGCCGAATGCGCTCCTTGGCGGCCTCGTACACGTTAATGTCGAGGTCCTTCTTTTTGCGCATTTTGGTAACGTGAGCCATCAGGAGGATAGATTTTGAAGGAAGGTTTGGGCACCCGGCAGCTTTGCGGCGGCCTGGTGAACGATGGAAGGGTCTATCTGGTAGATTTCGCCCCAGCCGTGTTGCTCGGATTTACACCACTGCCGGGCAGCCCATGAGTGGGTGCCGCACCGGTAGCCACGGGGCCAGGAGTAGATAGGCGGCTCAGAAAGTCCGGCGTAGGCAATGATGGCGAAGATGTCCTGATGGGTCGTTCGGTGGATGGGAGAGAAGCGGACAACCCCATCTTTGGCGTACCAGTTTCGCCCGCCCGTACCCACGTAATTGCCGTCCTGAAGCCTACGGCCCAGCAGGAGCGCATCCAGCCCGGCAGTGGTGTAATATATCCGCTGGGCTTTGTGCTGAACACCGGAGAACCATTTTGCCGCCGTGTTGCTGTCCTGGGGAAAGAGCATGTGCGGGTGAGCCGCCAGCCAGTCCAGGTCTTGGCCGGTATTTATGACGGACAGGCCTGCCGGTCTGTGCTGCTCCATCCAGTGCAGAAAAGCGGGGTATTCCAAATCCGTTCTGCCAAGGACGCAGTGGTTAATACCTGCCTGCTCGCAGATGTAGATGTATTGCAGCGCGAGGGAATCCTTGCCCCCACTCCACCCATATGCCAGCGAACGCCGTCCGGTATCTTTCCGGAAAGCGTCAATGCCAGCGAGGAGCCCGGAAATCAGGTCTTCGGTGTAGGCACGCGAAAAACCGGCTGCCTGCTCTTTCATGCGCAGGAAGTCTTCGTGGGTGAGGGATTGTTTACGGGTAGACACTGGAATTAGAAATAAGCTTTCACCGCCAAAGCCCACCCCAGAATTTGCTGGGAGTGGGCTTTTTGTTGAAACTAGGGCCGATGCGTGGACGTCTCCTACCGCTGGGTGGCCAGGCCCTACTGTGTCCGGATTTCCGGAATGTGGGCGGCGCTTACGCCGGCAACGATTGTTTTGTTGACCATCGGGTGGTCCTCGTCTTTGGGGCCGAAGTCGGAATCCGGGTGAAAGGCAACAACATCCATCTCCGAGCCTTCCGGTGTCCGGAAGCAGTGGCTGCCTTCCAAGTGCTCTTTCCCGTCGAGGCCGGGGAGCACATTTCCATTCTCTGGATAAATGAAAAACAGTTGTCCCGGGTAGAGCGGAATGTTCCCAAAGGGGGTGATGCACTCACCCATGCCGCGAACAACCAACCCAATCCGGACAGACGGGTGCGTGTGCATGGTCTGGTCAATATTTTCCGGAAAGTGCAGATGGTTGAGGCACGGCTCACCGTATTTCCACGGTGCCAGCAGCAGCGAATCCGTGCAGCCATCAATGTACTTCAGGCGCCCTTCGGCTTCAATCGGCCCACCCAGCAGGAACGGCGCTTCTTTGCCTTCCTGCTCGATGATCATCAGCAGCGAGTCATCCGAGCCGGCTACCCACTCGTTTTTGTAGGAGGCGACGGCGTAGTGGTCTTTGAGCAGTGGCGTTTCACCACGCAGCCAGCTCTGCCCGCGGTACTGGTAGAGAAAATAAGTATTGCCGGGCGTGAAGTCAAAGGTTCGGGAGCCGACAACGGTATGCAAGCGCGTGATGGTGTGGGGCTTGCCGGACGGCTCCCGGCTCACAAAGCCGTGGACGGGGCCGTTGCACCACTCAATGGCACGAAAAGACGGATTTTGCAGGGTTTTTCGCATGTAAAACGAAAGGGGAATAAAAGCTGAAAGAATTAGGATTGTGGGGAGCGATACAGGCCAGCCAGGTGCATCAGGGCATCTTCGAGCTTGTCGTAGTCGTGATCCACTTTGATGCGGTTGAGCACGTCCAGCAGCTGGAGCTTGTTGGTGTGGAGCATGACTTGCTCAAAGACAGAGAAGTCGTCGCCGGTTGCGCGGGGTTTAGAATCCTTCTCAGGCGCTTCGCCCACCGGCAGCAGGTCGTCGTCATCCTGTGAGTCTTCGGCTCCGGGGAACGGGGTAAGGGTCGGAAATTCAAGGCCCCAGTCGGCCAGTTGCACCTCGTCCCAATCATTGGCCAGCGCATCAAAATCCCAGTCTCCGGCGTTTACGTTGTCGATAACGATAAAGGCAGCCAGCTCTTCCTCTGTAAAGTCGGCAGCGTCTTTGAACCAGCCTTCCGGTAAGTCTTTGCTTTTCCGGTAACCGGCCCACTCGGTGAGCAGTTCCGGGGAAAGGCTGTTTTTCTTGGCCAGCTTTACGAAATCGGCCTCGGAAAGTTTGAGGATGTGTTCCAGCCCACGGTAACGCATGTTCCCGCCCTGGGCAATGCCGTCTTTGTAAACGATGGGGCGCTTTTCCAGAAATTTCGGGTAGCGCAGCAGGTTGTCAACCAGCTTGTAGAAGTTCCGGTCTCTAATCGTCCGGGGGTTCTTCGGGTTCGGCTTTATCTGTCGCAGTTTCACACTGCAATAATAAGATTTAATATCCTAATAATGAATTCTATTATTGAGCGAATAGGCATCATTACATAAGGTCGAATAATTTACAAGGATATCATTTTTAAATCCTAATTTCAATTGCAATCAACTATTACTCTCACATGAAGCACTTGGTCAAAAAGTATATGCGTCATATCAATATGAACTATGATCTTAGAGAAGCAATTATTAACTCACCAGTCGATGAAAGAGAGTTAACAGAGATGGCGGACCGTAAATTTGAGGGTAAGGTTGCTATCTGCGAATTTGACAATGGTATAAAGCTTCAGGCATTCAAATACGTTCAAGGTGAGGAAGTGTATTTCATACCAGAACCAGACCCCATAGTCATATATTTTGATGCTGCAATCCACTTTCATAAATCAATAGAGAAATTTAGAGGAGTACTATTTTCTGAAAAGAAATATAGTAAATACAACGCCATTGCTCTATCGGGGGACTTTAATGCATACTTCGCCGTTGTATGTAGCTATACTTTGTTCTTATTTCTGGCACTAGAAGCATTTGTAAATAGGATGATCCCAACTGGATTCGAATATAAGAAAACCATTCAAGACAAAAGGACAGAAATATACAACAAGGATCAGATACAACGAAACATACAGTTTTTAGAAAAGATAAAGTATGTACTTCCTGAAATCACGGGCAGAAATTTTGCTCGGGAGTTTGGCGACAAATATGAGACAATAATGAAGCTAAAGAATTTTCGCGATGAAGTCGTTCATACAAAATCATTTGAAGGCGTAGGGTCACCTAATTTTTATGAGAATCTCTTTATTTCGAGTCTAGATTTTGACCATAACAAAGCACTATTAGACGCTCGTGACTTTATTAACTACTTCCAGGCAGGTTTAATTGAAGAGTGTAATTGTGGAAAAGATGAGTAAGTAGGGATTTCTGCTTATTATTTACTAAATATTTGAAGGATAAATCACCCGCACCGGCAAAGCCAGATACCCCCGTATAGCTTCCAGAAATTCGGCTTCGCTGCGGCAGACGGCGAAAGAGTAATCGTCTTTGTGGGAGAGCATGAAGGCTTTCTGCTCGTCGGTCAGGCCGTTACGGCCTACTTTCATCTCTATCCAAAGCCCGGCGTAGGGGCCGCGGGGAATGGTAAGCTGAATATCCCATACCCCTGCTCTGGTCCCTTCCCTTTTGAGCGTTATGGCAGTCTGAGGGGAGCGGTGGCCACCGTTGGGGATGGCGTGAATGCGCTTTGCGTCCCAGAGGTGCGGGTAGATGGTGGCAAACAGCCGGATGCAGCGTTGTTGCAGTTGGCTTTCCTCGTTTTTCATTGGGTCCTCTTTTTCCGGAGCATTCGGGCGTTTACGATGTACTGTTTTCCGGTTTCCGGAAAATTGGTGCTGTGGGTTTCAATCGCCAGCTTCCAGTGGTTCAGGGCCATTTTTACTTCCACGCCGGCGCGCTTTGCGCCTTGCGAAGAACCGCCAGCACCACAAAAACAGTCGGTAGCGGTGAGATATGATTTCTTACGAGGCATATTTAAAAGGGATTTTAATAAATTCAGGCTTTACAGTTCTGGTTCCGCGTCGCTTAGTTTTTTCCGGAGTTTAGCGATATGAGCTATCGCTTCGATGTAATGTGGTGTCTCCTCCATTGGGAAGAGCTGTGTCCAGTTTTCGCGCGCTTTGCTGATGCGTTCTTCTATAGTGGCAATCTGATTCAGCGTCTTTGTTCTAGCCGCTTTCTTTCCGGCTAACTGTCGTTTCCGGTGTTCTTCTGCCTGTTTGGGATTGAGTTCTGTTTTGAAGTCATTAAGCTCTACATGAAAGCGTGGATATTTTACCTGCATCAATGCAGCTCTGTATTTGAAATACCACTTCCATTTTGCAAACTGCTCAAGCGTCAAACCATCCCATCTCAGATACTCAATGATGCCGGTCCCACCTGAATACCTGCTACCAAATACCCTAATGCAGGTTCCGAAACGGTACTCATAAACTGGCTTGAGGGTAGATTTCATTCTATCAGGTGTTTTTCGGGTTCCAGCCCCATGCGCTGGTAGATTTCAAATGCGTAGTCGAAGTATCCCTTGCAGCGGTTCCGGGCTTCTCTTTTCGGGCCTTCCGTACCGTGGCATATCTGCTGGCTCCGAAAAAGATTGTGGCTGATGACCGCTGCTGCCAGTTCCGGATTCTGCCAGTGGCCGGCGGCATTTTGCTGGAAAGGACACGTCTTACAGCAGGCCTTCATCACTGGAAGGGCGGAAACGGGTTTACTCAGGAGTGGGGCCATTGGGATTTTGAGGTCCTTCTTGTATAGATCTGCGTTTTGCCCAATACAGTTCCATTTCCAGTTTCTGAATATCGTGCAGGTCTTGGAGGTTAATAAATGGCTTATCCCTGATGACCTGAATGCGAACGAGGAGCGCCTGTTCTTCCGGCGATGGAATCCGCTCTGGCTTTGGGCGCTTGTTGTTTACGCCGCAGCAGATACCCTCCAGCATTACAGGCATAAACTCCCGTCCGCATACATTGCAGATGAATACTTGTTGCTTTTCATTTACGCCTTCCACCAGTTCGGAAAGCAGTGTTTGGCGAAACCGGCCATTAGCGGAACGCTGAATGATAGTTTTGTTGTGGGTCTTATAAGCACGTGGCATAGTTGGTGGCGTTTTTAAGAGAATTTGAAACAGAAAGGGATGAGGTAAAGAGAGGCGACAATTAAGGCTACCGCGAGCAGGAGCCGGGACCAATGCCGTAACAGGGCAAAGGCAAATTTTCTGTTCATGGTATCAGGCGGCTTTTTTAGCGCGGGATTTTTTGCGAAACGTTGTTTCCGGAAGGGCCTGACCTTTAGCCTTGGCGTAGGCCCGGTTCAGCATGGCCCAGTCATCTTCACTTTTAAATTCAAAATGGCCGGTGCCTTTTTTGAAGACTTTGAACCGGAAAAAGCCCCAGTCATACCATGTGTTCGGGTAAAAAACCTGCTTTCCTTCTTCGCCACAGGTATTCACGTCCGGAATGGTATCTATGTTTTTCCCGGTTACGTAGCACAGTGCCTTTACCAGGTCTTTTATCTGCTCAAAAACCGAATAGTAGGAGCGAATGCGCAGACCATTGCCCAGTTGTTTTCCGCAATCCAGCCGGTAATAAACTTGCGGTTCAGCAGGTGTCCTTCGTTGGTTTTCCAGCCCTCAACGCCGTAGCGATTGTCGTGGGTGCTGCGCGTGAAATAATCCACCGCTTCCACAATAGCCCGGTTCATGGTGTGTTCCCGCGTGCCCACGATGATTTCCAGCATCCGGTACACGTTGCGGACCGTGAACGGGTAGTTTTTCCGGGAATCAATAAAGCGGTTTACATCTTTCAAGACCCCGGTGGTAACATATTTCTCAATGCCCACCTGGTTGAAGATGAAACGCCAGGACGCAATTTGCATCTGGCGGGCAAAGTCCTTTTTGGTTGTAATGCCTGCTTTATCACCCCACACCGCCTGAAAGGCAACGCCGTGGCCGAAGCTGAATCGATTTGAGCCAAATTGGGTAGTGGTGTAGCGGGCCAACTCCTCACCGGCAGCGGCCACCTTGTCAAATGCTCGAACGGCCCCCACGTAGTTTTGGACTACCGCCCGGATTTCATCGTACCGCATCACGCCCGTATCGCCGGGGTGGGCATCCATATCCAGATAAAAGCCGTCAAAATCGGTTGTTTCGCTCACCACCGGTTTAAACAAGCGCACCAGTCCCACTTCTACATCGGTTTGCCGCTCGGCTTTCCGGAAACAATCCCCCAAATGCTGCGCTTCGCCGTAATCGGCAATAACCGCCGCCAGCTGCTTGTTGAGACCCCAATAATTTTTATTTACTGTTTCCCAGTTGCAAAGGCTGATGATTTCACAGCCTTCCGGGGCAACCTTCCAAGCGTGAAGGATGTGTTCGGCCCCGTTGCTGAACGGCGGGTTCATCACAATTAGCCGGACATGGCTCACATCTTCAGCCGTTACGGCGAAAAAGTCGCTGCCCAGCAAAGCGCAATCCCGGAGCATAGCGCGGAGGTGCAGGTTTTTTTCGCAGGCCAGCACCTCTTTCGCGCCGTTGGCATTCAGCCAGCGAACGATATTTCCGGAACCGGCGCTCGGCTCCAGAACAACTTTATCAAAACAATCAATACCCATCGCATCAATTACTTCGCTGGGCGTCGGGAAAAATTCGGAGTCAAACATGGCATCAAAAAAGGTCTGCGTAAGGGTTTGAGGTCGGGTTTGTTGCCGGGGTAGCTGACTGGGGAGCCGGATTGTTTCCGGAAATTTTGCGCTCTTCCCACTGGCGCCACTCTTCTTCCATCTCGCGCTCCTGCTCTGCACGGGCGTCAGCTTGGGCATCCTGCTCCGCCCAATAATCGAGGTCATATTTCCAAGCACTCATAAGGAATTATTTTTTACAGATTGATGGGTTAAGAAAGAGCGTTCTGGAAAGACACCGCTTCGGATAGCCGTGGGGCGGCAAAGCATTCTATCGCATCTTCTATCGCGGAGATAGGGAGCAGTTCCCAGGTGCCTTTCTCGCCTTTGCACCAGCAGTGATCGGATTCATCCTGCGGAAACCCCATCTCGGCAAGAGCCTGGGCGTGTTGCTGGGTGCAGAATTCTTCTTGGGTAGTGGCAGTGTTCATATAATTGCGTTTTTATTTTCTGTGTTTTGATTTTAAAATCCGGCTTCCTCAGCATCTAAATGCCAATTGGCGGGTGTCAGGATGCGGTTTGTAGCCTTCGCGATGCGGGCGTGTTCTTCCCGCATGGGCGCATAGCCCGTTTGAGAAAAACGCTTGGCACTGTTGGAGTAAGCGCCCAGGCGTTGCAGGATACCTTCGATTTCATCGGCGCTGTACCGAGAAGCGATGGGGTGGGAGATGGGATTGAAGTCGTGCATTTTTCCGGAAATTTTGAAGGGTGAAGCCCGCTGCACTTAGGCAGCGTAGGCTTTATTCAGGGCTTCGTTATAGGCGATAGTGATGTCTTCCAGAGAACCTTCGTAATTCAGGAAAGCGATAAAGCAGCCCTCCAAAACCTCAATTCTTTCAGCGCTTGCTACCAGTTCGCTACCCATGCTCCGGTCACCTACCACGCAATCCGAAGAATCCGCGAAAAACCAAATCCGGACTTTGTAGCGTGGTGCGTCTGTGCCGGGACGGTTCTCGAAGATTTCGCAGTCCCAGTGGTTGTCGGCCAGCTCCTTGCGGTCACTGCTGAAAGCATATCGGTTGTAGAAGTCGGTGGTGATTACGGTAGTCATTTTCTGTTTGTGTTTTGATACCACAAAGATAGCATTTTGATAGCAAAGTGATAGCAATTTATACGCCTGTTTTGTAAAAATCCTGTTAATAAAATGATAGCACTTTGATAGCAAATATTTTGCTTACTTTTGCCGCTATGGCTAAATCATTGGATAAGGTTCGCCCGGTATTATACCTGAAAACCGAGCTATGGGAAGATTTTAAGGTCTTGGCCGAAATCGTAGAAGGGCGCTCTGCTAATGACACCGCCGTCCGGCTTATAGCTGCTTTTGTCGAAGCCAACCGCGACCAACTCCCCCAAAAGCCGGGCAAGGAAAGCTAATCCGTTGCCAGTGCGTTGTATTCTTTACCGTCAAGCAGACGACCGGCGGCTTTTTTGCCAGACCGCACCATTGCATCATCTCCAATTTTGATAATGCCGTTGTCCGGAAATTTTAGGCTGATGGAATACTCCTCACCATCGGCGAGTTCTACCGGGTGCATAGCCTGAGACATGGCAATCCATTCCCCCCACTGTTTGAAGTGGAACTTCACCCCTGCTTCTGCACATTGCTTTTGTATTGATTGCGCCCAGTCAGGGTGCATCGGGCGGGCATGGTGTCCGGATTCGCCGCCGACAATAACCCAGTCAATACGTGCCGAATCCAAATCGCATCCTTGTTCACAGGTGGCTGTATCATTTTCTTCGCTCCAACTGGTTTCATGTGGAGTTCGCTTGTAATGAAAGAATGCGCGGTCTCTTGCCGTTCCAATCCACTCTTTCAGGTTCACCGACCCCAGCAGCGGTTCGCATGAAAGAAACCGCTTGCCTTTCACTTCCAGCAGTTGCGGTATCAGCTTGTCGGCGGTCTCCTGATTGACCACACTGGTTCCAAACATGACATTGTTGGGAGCGCCGAAATTGCGCCAGCTTTCCGGAATGTATTTGTTGATATTGCTGGGCCGCTTTGTCAGCAGCAGGAACAGCAGGTTGGGATACTTGCCTTCGCTGATTTCGTGAAAAAATCGATTACGCAGGTGTCCTGTATCGGCGCGCATATTGGGATCTGGGGCAGATTCCAGATACAAAGCATCGCCTTCGATGTTTACTACCAGCATCGGCTTCTCGAAGATGTCCATCATGGAACCGACGAATACCGTCCGGATAACGCCGTCTTTCGCGGCATTGCGCTGATAGCGGTCAAGGTCTTTCCAAGCGCTCTGAATAACACGCCGGACACCGCCTTTACTTCCGGGAGCGCCCCAAACATCAAACCCCCAGCGGGTAGCCAATGTTTTCGCGTAGCAGTTATCGCAGCCTGCGTGTACCTCGGTACATCCCCACCACAAGTTTAAGGTGTGGTCGCACCATGAAATTTCTGTGTTCTCAGCCATCGTTTTTAGCTTTAGTTGGTTTTAAGAATTTGTTTGTTGGGGCTGGGGCACCTCCTGCCGGATGCTTTTTTCTTCCGCGTCCATTTGGGCCTTCCAGTTTTCGTAATTCAGGCCCCGGTCTTTGCACCATTGGCGCATAGCCGCTTCGCTTTCAGCCTTGCGTTCGGCGGTTTTCCGGCGCTGGCGCTCGGCGAACTCCGCGTCTCTTTCTGCTTTCATCTGCGCCGCATTCTGGCTTAACTGCCGCCGCAAGGCCTGCATTTTGGCATCCGAAACGTAACGCTCCGACCAGTAGGGGATACGCAGGAACGGGCAGTATTTCAGCACCCATTTATCTGCCGGGCGTTCGGCCTGCTGTTGTTGAATTTGCTGTGCCGTCCGCACCCTGTCCTGCCCGGCCCTTGCGTCTTCGCAACTCAAAGCGAATGTTCCGAGGTGATCCATCAGCACCGCCGGGGAAAGCTTGTGGTACTGTTTTCCGAATGCCCCCGACCTGATTTTTTCCTCAAACAGCTTCCACTCCGCAAGGCTCATCCAGTAGTACCCCTTGTAGGCCTCTGCAACCAATTCCGAAAGCTGGATCTCGTCATAGACCACCCCGTAGAAGCTCGTTATCTTCAAAACGAAAGCCTCAATCACGATTAGGGACATTTCCCTATCGCCGCCATAATGGGCTGTGATTTGGGAAAGAGAGGGCGTTCTAAGCCGCAGCGCTTCAACCGGTAGGGTTTCCATGCTTACGGGCAAATGCTGCAGCACGCTCGGCAAGTTTTGCGGCGTGATGTTCATTGCCTGAGCCAATGACAGCGCCACCGCCTGTTCGGAAACCTGAGCCGGAAGGTTGCTGTTGTTCTGGTTTGGAATTAACGATTGCATCGAATTGGGAATTGAGATTGGGAAGGAGAAAATGTTTTTGAAGCCAGTTGCGCCCGTAGGCATGGGTGAGGAAATAGCGGAGCCGCTCGACGGCCACCTCCTCTGTCCAGGCTACGTCTTTGGCGATTGCGCGCCTTTCCAGCGCCTGAATGATTTCTTTGAAGTGCGCCGTGTCCGATTTTCGGAACCGGGGATTATTGCCCTCGTGCTTTTCTGCGTAAAACCGGAACCACTCTTCCACCAGCGCCCGCCAGTGGGCGGTAGCCGGTTCTACCTTTTCTTTTTTTGGCGCAACCTTTTTTTCTTTTGGGGCCTGCGGCTGCGGTGGTGTTTGGGCTTCCGGAATTTTACTCTCGCCCTCTTTTTTTTCAGCCCGTGCGGCCGAAGGCGCACTCGTTCCGTTAGGAACGAAGGTTTGTACAGTAGTAGGATGTTTAACTACATTATCTGTAGTTTGTACTTCCTTATATGAATAGGGCACTTTTGCCCCATTTGGACGGTTTAAATGGGGCAATTCTGCTCTATTTAAATAGGGCACTTTTGCCCCATTTGCCGCTCCTTCAGATAGGGCACTTTTGCCCCATTTGGAATCTTCATTTCCGGAAAAATCGGCGAAGGAAATAAAGGTTCCGCCACCTGAACCGCGCTGGCTTTTTACCTCGATGTAATCACCCGCCTGCAAGGTTTCCAATGCCTTCCGGTAGGTGCGGATGTTGCCTACCTTGGCCATCTTCATAACCTCCTCCGGCTCCGCTGGCAGTCTTTCCGGAAAGCCAGACAGATTCCACAGCATAAACAGCGTGTTGTACACCGACACGTCTATTGAAGACAGCTGCGCATCCTCTGCCATACGCAGCGAAGCCGCCCTGTGGTGGGATACATAGTTGATACGCTGTTTGGTCTTCATTTCTGGTACGGAACCGGCTTTCTAAAAACTGGATTTGAGTGATTTGGCCTCGGCCTCAGCCTTACGGTGCATAAGCGTTTCCAAATCCATATCCGTTGACTTTATCGTGGATATGTTCATGTTGGAATTGAATCTGGAATGCTCCCGGTTGATGGCGGCGACCCGTGCTGTGTTTTGCCTGTTGACATGGCGGCAGTAGCGAATACCAAAACTTTCAAGAGGCTGGTCATCAGAATCGTAGTACATGGCTTTAGGCTTTGGAGAAAAGGATGTTGGTGAGCTGCCGGCCACCGTTGGTGATGATGGGTTTACTGTTTCGGTCCCATTCCAGCCGCATTGTTTCAATCTTTCCGAACATGGCCAGGTTGCCGCCCAGATCCACCACCCAGCCGGATTGCTTGCCGGGGTGCGGCCGCATCACCCGGCCAATCATCTGGTAGTACAGCGCCAGGCTCATGGTGGAACGCGCCAGCAGTACGCACTCCAGCTCTGGATAGTCAAAGCCGGTGGTCAGCACACCCACGTTCACCAGGCAGCGGATTTTTCCGGAAGTAAAAGCCGCCAGGATACGTTCCCGCTCCGGCTTCGGTGTATCACCCGTCAGCACCACGGCCCCATCAATCAGGTGCGCGGTCTGGTAGGCTTCTTCCAGCAAGGAGCAGAAAATCAGCAGGTTTTTACGCTTTGCCAGCAGCCGGGTTGCCCAGTAGGCTGTTTGCTGCGGCATGTTGATTTTCTGGTAGTACTGACGCAGCGACCGCTGGTCGAAGTCCGAACCGTTACTGTTCACCATCAGCATTCGCCGGTCCACCACGTCAAAACTGAAGTACTCGAGCGGGGCCAGAAAGCCGGCATCAAAGAGTACTTTGTTTTGTACACTGTAAAGGATGCGGTCAAAAATCCGGGGCTTGGTGCGGGTCAGGAATTTCAGCATGGAGCCCTCCATGGTGGAGCTGAGCCGGTAGGGCGTGGCCGTTAGCCCCAGTACTTTCATGTGGTCGTGCGACTTAATGAAGTCGTGGTACATGCCACCCTCCGGGTTCACCAAATGACATTCGTCAATAATGATGTTGGAGAACTCCCGAAAGATGTGTTTCTTTCGGATCACGCTGCCAATCGTGGCAAACGTTACCTCTCCCAGATGTTTGGCCCCGGCGCTGGCCGAATAGATGCCCGCACGGTAGCCGTAGCTGGTATATTTCCGGTAGTTCTGTTCCAGAATTTCTTTGCTGGGCTGAAACACCACTGTTTTTCCGGAAATATTGCTGGCGATGTTGGCGATCACCACCGATTTTCCGGAACCGGTCGGCAAAATTTCAAGACCATTGCCGGGCCGGTCGCTGCTGAAAAAGTCAACGGCCCGGCTCACGGCTTCGGTCTGGTAGGGTCGGGGCTGGAAGCTCATCTTGGAAAAAGGGTTTGCTGACCCGTTTTCCACTGATGGAGATGGGTGCGGTGAATAGAAAGTTTTCGGCCATCTCCGATTCGGCGGTATTCATAGTACTCCTTACTCTCACCAATGATTTCAAGTTCCTTTAGCTCATAAAGCCATCCTTCCGGAAGTTTGTATTGGCCGGTATCCGTCCTGAAAATGCCAGTGCGGGGATAAAGAGATTTCATTGCTACACCCGGGCGTTTTCAAAATCAGTATCTGATCCAGTGGCAGGGTATGGAAAAGATGAATTTCCGGAACCTCCAAACGGATTGCCCGTTTCGTCATCATCCGAATCCTCACCGGCTGCTGCGTCCTTTCCGGAACGGAACGATAGGGTAGCACCCGACTCCTGAAGTGTCTCTACAAAGTCGCCCAGAGCGTCGCCAATCGTCAACTGTTTACCCCTGCCCTTCTTTTTGGGCTTTTCCTCCTCCTCATCGGCAGCGTCATATTTACCCTCCCGGTAGAGGCTTACCTCCTCACGAACCTTCTCCACCGCTTCCCGCAGCTCGTTGTACCACGGGTAAGAGGACATGCCGTCCAGCGGGATTTTCGGGCTGCTGAGGTCAATCCGGCCACCGGCGGCGCTTACCTGTTTACTACCAATCAGTACGACGCTCTCGTTTTCCTGCCCGCCGATAATCTTAATTCCGGAAACGCCGTAAAGCCAGGTGAGCTCGTGGCCGTGGAATTTGTCGATGTAGTCAAGGGTAATTCCGCTGTGCTTAAACACGTCGTCAATAACCGCCAGATGTACATTCAGGGCTTGGAACGCGTCGTTCATGTCCGGCTTTACAATGCCGCTTCCTTTTACGCTGTGGACATCGCCGGTACCCAGCCCGCCGGTGGTGAGGAACGAGTAGTTGCAGAGCTGGTCCTTAATGGCCGCTGCGGTGATGATGTAGTTACGTGGCTCTGCGTCCGGATTGTACGGCACCAGCAGGTCGGGGTGGCAAGTAACAAGGGTATTGCCGTCCGCGTTGGGCTCATCCAGCCGGAGGTCGATGTGGCCGCGGGTAATAGGCGAATTGGTGCTCTCAATTACGCCGACCGTATCGTCGTCAGTGCAACGCACCCGGTCGCCGGTTAGGAAAAAATGCTTTTGGGTTGCCATGTTGTGAAATGGAGTTTATTAAGATTAGTAATCCTCGGATGGGTCAAAATCGCCCCCGTATGTCGCGGCTTCATCGGATGAAGGCAACTGCTTTTGCTTGTCCAGCATAGAGCGCAGTTCCCAGATTTGTACAGGCTGCTTGTCAAGACCTACGGCAACTGTGCGGGCGGTCTGTTCGTCCACCGGATTGATGGCGTAGATAGCAGCGTTTCCGAAGAAGCGAGTAAACGCCGGTTGTTTTTCGGTTTCCGGAACATCTACACGGAGCATGTTTGCCCCAGCGATACTTTGCTCGGTACATTTTCCGGCAATCCGGGCATGGCCAAAGAGTTCAACGATGCACCAGCAGTCGAGTGTGGCATTATTTGTCGCCATTTTAAAAAAGGATTTGAAATGAAAAAAGTGTGGGGGGCGCCCTGATTCGAACAGGATCCTGCGTGCGCTGCGCCGTGCATGTCCATTACACCACACCCCAGGTTGCTACACTCTCGCAGTAGCCGCGCCTCTGGTCATCTTGCCTGCAACAAAAAACCCTTGAGCGAAAGGGCCAGCGGGAACAGACTCGCAGACGACCTATGTGTGTTGGTTACCCAGCCGCAAGGCGGCGGCACAGGGCAATGTCTCCCGCTGAAAAAGTGCTCTTAGTCTAATGCAAATACTTTCCGGTCAGTTATCCGGCTGCGATGTTGCTCCAGAAATTCAATCAGGCTCTCACAGTGGCTTTGTAGCCGGGGAAGGTCCCGTTCTGCCTGATAGATGTATTCTTCCCGGTAAGTGTCTTTGAAGTCTGTTACTTCGTAGGTGAACTGCCCGGAAACTTCTTCGGAAATCCCTTGCTGTATAAGACAGTACGGGTAAACGATGTGCTGCCAGTTGCGGTTAAACTTTGGGAAGTCGTAGCGGTTGCAGGTCTTCACATCCAGGGCAGAACCGGCCAGTAGGTTATCGATGTATCCATAGAGTTCAACGTCGCCGTAGCGGGTTGGGAGGGTGGCTTTTACAAACACCTGGCACACCGAGCCGGTGAGCCTTTCCCGGAAATACTCCACGATGCTTTTCCGGAACTCAAAGCCACCGTGCCGGATGCCGGCCTCTCCGGGCAGATCCAGATACACTTCCAGTTCCCGCCGTTTCCGGCAATCCGCACTCCCTGCCATTTGCAGCAGGGAGTCCAGAAGTTCGTTGAAAGCGATACCACGATTGGCAGCCTCGGAAGTGAAAGGAACGCGGTTTACCTTGTTGATAAACTCTTGGAAGGCCTCCTCTCTGTCGCTTTTTAAATAGTGTTGGTAGGAGTCCAGCAACGTTGCATAGAACTTATATTTTGGCTTAACCATTGGGTTGGCCCTCCCGTCCGGTTGCTTTAGCGATAGCGGCTTCGGCTTTTTTGATAGCATCAGCGTAGCCCTCAGCCCAACCCTTAAAGCCATCAACGCTTGCACCTTTAATAGCTAATAGCGCCTCCAACAATTCAAGAGCCGCATCTCTTACGCGCGCTTCTTGTGTTGGTGGCAACACCTCCTCATAAGTACTGCTCATCCAGAGCTGTCTTCTTCCAATGGGCGCTTCTTCTCCGCCTTTCGGACATTGCATTGTGTCGAAATGGTGTATGGCGTCAGGCGCCCCGCAGTTGGCGCAATTGCCAACAATTTTAAACTTAGCCATTGGCCACCTCCTTTTGATTTGCTGGCTCTGCAGCTACATATTTTTTGGTAGCGCCATCCAACGTAAGGCCCAACTCTTTAGTCCGCTCTTTCAGACGCAGGGCGGTCTGCATCTTGCTGTCCCAAATGTGGCCCTCAAACGTCCGAGCCCAGTCCGAAACTTCGTTTGCCGTCTCCGCGTCCATCACTCCCTCAACTGTATTTGCTATCACGTTCAGCAAATCCGCGTAGTCAGCCGCCATCTCTTGCCGGCTTTCCAACCCCTTCTGGTATTTTTCAAAAATTCCGGAAAGCTGATTATTGGGCGCAATAGGCACACTTACAGCATTCCCGTGCGTATCGTTTTCAATTCGCAGCGTTTCGGTAATTTCAATAAGTGCCGGTAGCTTGCAGGTATTTTTTCCGTAAAATTTCTCACACGGGTCAAATGAAACCGTATTCCTGTTTCCTACCAGTTGCGTATAACCAACGAGGTCCAGTTCTTTAATCAAGTCGCTTCCGGAACTGCCGCCAATTTCCGGGCGGATGATTATCTGATCTCCATCCTTTTCTACCTTTTCATGGGCCACAAAAACAAGGTGCTTTCCCATCATGGCTACACGTTTGAGAAATGCATTGAACTCTGCTTTCCGTTCGCCGTATCCCTGCATGGTGAGCGCGCCGTTGGCTTTTCCCAGTTTCGGGTTTCGCTGAATAAGCCACAAGCCCATAAAATCCAGCATCTTTCCGGCAGTGTCAATTACCAGCGTTTTGTAAGAACTCAAATCCTCTTTAAGAACATCCAGACAATCTTGCCAGGATTGGATTTGGACGGTATCAACATGATGGTGGGAATCAATCCGGCTCACACCACCATCAAAGTCCAACAGTAGCGGAGCCGGTGCGGAAAGGGCGAGGGTGGACTTGCGGGAGCCGGGTTGGCCGTAGAGCATAGCCTTGATGAAGGCCTGCATCTGAATCTGGTGGGGTTTTTTGATAAGCGACATAACGTGTCTGTTTGGGGTATTGAAAAATGAAAAAAGAAGTCGGTGATTAGGAAAATGCGATGAGCTCGCAGCGCTTGACGTGAATGAGGTTCCGTAGTGCATTGGCGTGGAACTGCGCGCGTTCGCTGTGGCCGTATCGGCGCAGCATGGAAAGGACAAGGCCTTCCGCTGCTGTGAGTTGGCCGGGTGCCAGGACGCGGCTGATGTAATTCTCTGCGACCTGAACTGCCGCCAGAATCGGAATGGTGGGTTGTGCTACCTTTGACATAGAATTTGTTTTTGGCCCTGTGGCCTGTTATTGAGAATTGCCGTGTTGCTATTTGCCGTAGCAGCGCGGCTTTTTTAATGCTTTGTTTTGGAGCGGCTTGCCCGAAGCGTTGCTGCCATCGCATCCAACTGTTCGCCGGAAATAGTTAGCCCTTTGGAAGAGCCGGATACCGGGCCGGTAAGACCCTTCTCCAGCTCTTTCCGCAGGCCGGTAGCGAGTTTAGCGGCTGCCGTGTGGTAGGCTTCCAGCATCTTGAAATCGTTTAGTAATTGCTCGGTGGACATGGTTTAACCCTGTTTTTCAGATTCCGCCTTTGGAGCCAAATCCGGATTTACCAAAACCAGAATTTTATTGTAAGTGGAAGAGGCGCAAGTGCCGTCTTTGCGCACTTTGGCCAATGTTGCGCCCCGGTTAATGCCCAACGCTTTAGCCGCATCATCAAGGCTCATATGCGCCTTGATATGCACACGAAGCGCCTTTTTCATCTCACTTGTAAGCGGTACACTGCGACGCGCCTTAGTCAGGATTTGATGGCTGTTTTGTTTTTTCAACATTTTTTCTTTTACTTTTGGGCGAACAAATGCGCGTATAAATGCGCGTTCTTTATTACAATGCAATATTACACCGTGTAACGCATACGATACACCGTGTAACGTCGTATTAACAAATATTTGTGAAATGAACCAGCCCGCGATTCATGAAGGCCAGTTGCTTAAAGAGGTGCTTAAATACTCGCCCCTTGGCATAAAAGGAGTGGCAGAAAAGCTGGGCTGGAACAGGCCGCGCCTTTACCGTGTTTTTGAACAAGTTGTAATACCACCAGAGACAAAGGAGCTGATAGCCACAGCAATAGACGTTACCACTGACACTTTGCTCACGCCGGGAACGTTACACCATGCTACCCAAAAAAACACAAATCACGCACAGGTTGCAACGCGAACCAGTGATACAGCACGTGACTGGCGTACCAACAAGCACGGCAACCGTTTTGAGCCGCTCACGGACGGCATGTGGCGCGTTTACCATAAGCATGTACCTATCGCGGCCCACGCCGCCTACGTTGCAGGCTGGGGCGATCCGGAATACACCGAGACGCTTCCGGAGCATTCCACCATCGTTGCCGGAGTATCAGAAGCGCTCTTTGTTTCCTTTACCGTTACCGGAAGCTGTCAGGACGACGGTTCTATAAAAGGCATTCAGGAAGACATGGAGCTGACGGGCGAAAGCTATCCGCGCTCTATGTGGAAATATAAACTCCCTTTTGAGCCGGCTGTTCCAGGCAAAAAGGAGCCAAAGATTAAAGCGGGCGACAATGAAGTAGAGTTACCGGCAAAAGGGAAACGATACCCGTATTGGATAATTGTGGACCGGCAGCATGGCATTCAGGTAGCCATGATTAAAAGCCAGGACGTAGAAAAGGGAATTCTTCACTGCTGCTGCCGCAACCCGGATAAAAAAGCCTACCCTGACTTTGATATAAATCTGGACGACTGTTCCCAAATTTTCTTTGTCATCAAACGCGTCATGAACGACTAAAACAACCTCATTATGAAAAAAGCATTTGCCCTCCTTTCTATTGTGGTTTTGTTCGGTTTTGAGCCTGTAAGCGCCCAGAGCGACGCAAAGCCGGAATCATTTGTTTTTGAGGAAGTGGATACAGCCTCCGGCACAGCAGACCAGCTTTTTGTCAAAGCCGCCCAGTGGGTAGCCACCACCTATACTACCCCAACCGGCACGGTTCAGCTCAGCGACAAGGCCGCCGGGAAACTCATCCTAAAAGGGTATCACATCGTTGCAATGCCGAAAAAAGGGCAATGGCCAGTGAATATGAATGTCTCCTACACCCTAACAGTAGATGTTCAAGATGGCCGCTATCGCTACCGGATAGGTGACTTTAAGGCGGACCGTGCCAGCGTTGGCACTCCGGCAACCTTTCGACTCAGCGATCCTACAGAAAAGGCAGATAAAAAATACCGGCAAGAGGTAGCACACACCAAAGAGGAGATACGTAGGCACACAGATAGCCTGATGAAAAGCCTCTCCTCAGCGCTCCACCAAAGCCCGGACACTTTCTAAAAATGGAAAAAGCAATAGGCGCCATCGACACCCTCATTGCAGCCAAAGAGCAACAGCTCGTGGATTATATGCTGGAGCACGGTGACATTATCTCTGACTACCTAAACCTCTATAAGGAATGGCAGCAACTACAAGACCAAAAGCTGGCAGCACTGCAAAACGGGAAAATTCCGGAAATACGGAAATAAGCCTGTTTATAACCGACGAACGGATGCTGGACGTAAAAGACTATTGCATCCAGCAACGCATTTCCGGAATTGATACCAACGCGAAATGGTTTGAAGCAATCGGCATATCGCCTACCAACCAATCCAACTACACTTCCGGCAATAGTGGCTTCACCAAACACCACCACCAGGCTGTAGGAAAACTGTTCGGTGTCAGTATGGATTTCATCTATGGCTTTACCGATACGATGTTCCGATCTCCCCAATCCGCCTACACCAGCACGGACATCATTGAAAACATGCGCACCTCACTGGCCCTTTTGGAAATGGATTTGCGCCTGAAAGCAAGCGCTGGCGCGGTCTCCGAAGATTTTACGGAGGGTAACACTTCCGGTAACACTCGCCCCAAAAAAGCCCCTAAAACCAAGACCTCAAAAAATTAGAAACCCACTACTGGCGCGGGTTGTTGCTTAAAACTTTATGGGGCCGTCGGATTGTGGTTCCGAAGGTCGTGGGTTCGAAACCCATATGCCTCCCTAAAGTAGAAAGCCCTGCACCTTGCGGGGCTTTTCTTTTCTAAAACAACAAATCTTTCAGCACTGCATTGAGGTTTTGAACGGCGCGGGGAATATCCCAGGCCGGACGGTTGCGGGCTTCGGCGTAGTTAGAGATGGCGCGCAGATGCAGCAAAGGCGTGTCTTTGTGCCGGCAGACGTAGTGAAACGCCGCGCCTTCCATGCTTTCCAGTACAGGGCCGAAGCGCTTTTCGCGGGCGGCGGCCGTGAGGGCAGTACCGGTAGCGGTGTGAACGGTGATGGCTTCGCGGGTGGGTAGCGAAAGAACTATTTTACTCAAATTTTCCGGAAATTCCGGGGAAAATGCTTCGATACAAACGTCTTCGGGCTTTGCCAACTGTAGCTGTTGCAGGTCCAGAAAAGTGCCGTTATCCTCCACGCCGAGGTCGCCAAAGCAATCGCGTGTTACCCGCACAACGGTTCCCAGAGGCAGCGAGCGGTCAAAGCTGCCAGCAATGCCGGCGGCAATTACAAGGTCGTATTTTCCGGAAATCAAACCTTCGGTGAGACCCAAAGTGGCAGCGCAAATGCCCACGCCGGTAACGCAAACGCGGACGTCGAAAAGGGAAGGCTTTGTTTGAAGCGCTTCTATAGCAGGAGCGATTTCGGCGGCGGTGGCGGCGGTTAAAAGGATTTTCACCGGGGCAAATTCGGGTCTTTTTAGCAAAAGTGGTTTTTAATGCGTTGTACCTTTACAGACTTTTTTCAGTATTTATTTTTATGATTTACCTGACGCGGGTAGAACATTTCAACGCGGCTCACCGCCTTTTTAACGCCGACTGGGACGACGCCCAAAACGCGGAGGTGTTTGGCAAATGCTCTAACCCCAACTGGCACGGCCACAACTATGAGCTGCACGTGACCATCAAAGGAAAGCCCAACCCGGAAACCGGCTTTGTTTTCAACGCCAAAACCTTGGGCGATATTATGAAGGAAGCGGTGATTGAGAAGATTGACCATCGCAACCTGAACCTCGACGTGGATTTTATGCAAGGCAAATTTGCCTCTTCTGAAAATCTGGCCATTGGCATCTGGAACGAGCTGGAGCCGCACCTGCGGGCCGCCGGCGCACAGCTCTACCGCATTAAACTCCAGGAAACACCCCGGATTTACGTGGAGTATTACGGGGAAGAAGGGTGATGGTTCATGTGCTATGTTTCATGTGTCATGTTTGATAAAGCGCTGTTTTCGTTAGCAGACTTATTCCTAATTCCTAACTCCTGATTCCTGTTTTGGCTTACCAAAAGATTGATCAATACGACGAAGCGATTACCCAACAGCTGACCGGGCACTATGCAAGCGCCCTGGAGCTGCTGGGCGAAGACCCGACGCGGGAAGGCCTGCTGAAAACGCCGGAACGCGTGGCCAAGGCTATGCAGGTGTTGACTTCCGGTTACACCCAGGACCCGGCGGCCATCCTGAACGGCGCGCGCTTTCACGAAGAATACTCGGAGATGGTGATTGTGAAAGACATTGAGCTGTATTCCTTGTGTGAGCATCACCTGCTGCCGTTTTTTGGCAAGGCACATGTGGCGTATATCCCCAATGGCTACATTACCGGCCTGAGCAAGATTGCGCGGGTGGTGGATTGCTATGCGCGGCGCCTGCAGGTGCAGGAGCGGATGACGCATCAGATTGTGGATGTGATTCAGGAAACGCTGCAACCCCTGGGTGTGGCGGTGGTGATTGAAGCGCAGCACCTGTGCATGATGATGCGGGGCGTGCAAAAGCAAAACAGCGTGACCACGACGAGTGCGTTTTCGGGTTGTTTTGAAGATGGAAAGACGCGCGCCGAGTTTATGCAGCTGATCAGCAACCGGCGGGTCTAAAATTTCCGGAAAAGTTGTTTATCTTCGCCGCCCATTACCGGAAAGTTTCGGGACGTAGCGCAGCCCGGTAGCGCACATGCATGGGGTGCATGGGGTCGCTGGTTCGAATCCAGTCGTCCCGACCCAGTAAAATCAAGGCTTCCAGCGATCTGGAAGCCTTTTTCTTTTCCGGTGGGTACAACATAGGTACAACATTTTGGGAGACTAGGGAAATTTTGCGCGCGTAGCTATTAATTGTCCTCATTAAGGTGCTAGCGCAGTACTATTTGGAAGTCACCTTGAGATGTCTTTACTTTGTGTAAAATATACACAAACAAAATGAAGGCATTCAGCGCATACAAGAATCCGGCGCTTGCAGCCGATGTGGTCTTGTTTGGCTATAATCAGCGCAAGCTTTCCGTTCTTCTTCTCAACCGGAAGGAGGAACCCTTTGCAAACACTTGGACGCTGCCTGGTGCCTTTCTGCAAATGGAAGAAACGCTGGACGAAGCTTGCACGCGTGTCCTGCACACCAAGCTTGGCATCTCCAGGCTTTATCTGGAGCAGCTCTACACCTTTGACAATCCGGCCCGTGACCCGCGCGGACGCGTGCTCTCGGTGAGCTATTACGCGCTCATTAATCCGGAGCGATTTAGAGTAACTGTCGGAACAATGGCTAACGATGTGCAGTGGTTCGAAATAGACAAGTTGCCGAAACTAGGTTTTGACCACAAACAGATTTTCAATGTCGCGCTTCAACGGCTGAGGTCTAAGATTCTCTACTTCCCGGTGGGCTTTGAACTGCTAGACGAGCTGTTTACCATGAGTGAGCTGCACCAGCTTTACGAGTGCATTCTAAACACAGATATTGACCGAAGAAACTTCGCCCGTAAGATTCTGGAAGCAGAGTACATCACCGCTACAGGAATGAAACGAGAAGGCGGGAAGAACCGTCACCCTGAATTGTTTCGCTTTAATAAGGCGCTTAAAAAAGCGGCCTTTTCACTCCATATTCAAGTGTCATGAACATCCTCCCCATTCTGCTGAAAGACGGCTATAAAGTCGGCCATAAATTTCAGTATCCCGAAGGCACCACCTTGGTTTACTCCAACCTCACACCGCGCAAATCGCGCAATTCGGAAATGCCCGAAGTGGTATTTTTCGGTCTGCAATACTTCATCAAGGAGTATCTCATCCGCCAGTTCAACGAACACTTTTTTAAACAGCCCAAGGAAGATGTACTGAGTCGTTATGCCCGCCGCATAGACAACTATCTGGGCAAAGACAGCATTCCCTATGACCACATTGGTGCGCTACATGATCTCGGCTATCTGCCCTTAGAAATTAAGGCACTCTCCGAAGGCACCCTCGTGCCGATGAAAGTTCCAGTCTTCACGATTCGCAACACGGTTCCGGAATTCTTTTGGTTGACGAATGCGTTAGAAACGCTCCTTAGTGCCATTCTCTGGAAGCCTTGTACCTCTGCTACAACTGCTTACCATTACCTCAAAACCTTTACCTGCTACGCGCTTGATACGGTGGGTGAGGATCTGAGCTTTGTCCCTTGGCAGGGTCACGACTTTTCCTTTCGTGGAATGAGTGGTATTGAAGACGCGCTAATGAGCGGTGCGGGTCATCTGCTTTGTTTCACCGGCACCGATACCATTCCAGCCATTGACTTCTTAGAGGAATACTATGGCGCGGACTGTGAACGGGAACTGGTTGGAGGCTCTGTACCAGCTACGGAACATAGCGTAATGTGCATGGGCACGGCAAGCGCCGAGATGGAAACGTTTGAGCGCCTCATTACAGACGTCTATCCTAAAGGCATTGTCTCTATCGTGAGCGATACCTGGGATTTCTGGCAGGTCATCACGGAGTTTTTACCAAAGCTGAAAGACGTTATTCTCGCCCGGGAGGGTAAGGTGGTCATTCGCCCCGACAGTGGTGATCCAGTGAAAATTATCATTGGCGATGCAGCCGCCGCATCCGGCAGTCCGGAACACAAAGGCGTGATTGAATGCATGTGGGAAACCTTTGGCGGAACCACTACCCCACAAGGCTACAAGCTGCTGGACAGTCACGTAGGACTGATTTACGGTGATGGCATTACTCCCGAACGGCAGCAGGCTATTCTGGAAGGATTAAAGCAGAAAGGCTTTGCCAGTTATAATGTCATCCTCGGTCTTGGTTCCTTCACCTACGAATACGTAACGCGTGACTCTTTTGGCTTTGCCATGAAGGCCACTTACGGCGAGGTAAATGGGGAAGGCCGTGACATTTTTAAAAGTCCGAAGACCGACGACGGTACGAAGCTTTCCGCCAAAGGACTGCTACAAGTGTACAAAGACGCACAAACCGGGAAGCTGGCCCTCAAAGACAGTTGCACTTGGGAAGAGGAAGCACAGGAGGAATTAAAGACCGTTTTCCGAGATGGGAAGCTGCTCTTAGAAACAACGCTTGCGGAAATCCGGGAGCGGATAAAAACAAATCTGGCCCATGAACTGCAAAACACTGTACCGGCCCGTCGGGTTGAAGGAACTGGCGCTTATTAAGCATTCTGGCTGGAAGCGCTTTCCTCCCCGGCTTGCTTGGCAACCCATTTTCTATCCGGTGATCCATCAAGCTTATGCAGAGCAAATCGCACGCGAGTGGAATACCGCAGACGCCTTTGGCGACTATTGGGGCGTAGTAACAGCTTTTGATTTGGAGACTTCCTTTCTATCAAAATACCCTGTTCAAAATGTAGGCAATAATGGACATGATGAGCTTTGGATACCAGCGGAGGATTTGGAGGAATTCAACAATCAAATCATTGGCTGCATTAGGGTGGTTAATGCATTCTCAGGGAAAGGAGCAACTCTACCTGACGATAATGAACTCACAGCAATTCTGCAAAAATTCAAGTCATGAGATACAGCAACAAGTGGCTGCTTGCTCAGATTGAGGAAGGCCGTCAACCAAAATACTTATTCTTCTGGGGCCACCGTCCTTCTAAAGATGGTAGCATCACAGCGTCCTGCTTTAGCCAATGGTGGGAAGGCTCTCCATTCCGGGAAGATGGACAGATCTACCCTACTGCCGAGCATTGGATGATGGCTGGTAAAGCTCGGCTTTTCGGCGATGCTGATACGCTTGCACACATACTTACTGCGAAGACGCCTGCAGAAGCAAAAGAACTTGGGCGTGCAGTAAAAGACTTTGATCCTAGTCTCTGGGAAACGCAAAAGAATGAAATCGTGATTTCCGGAAATTACCTGAAGTTCAGTCAGCATGAATCGCTGAAGATGTACCTGTTGAGTACCGCAGATCGAGTTATCGTTGAAGCTAGTCCAGTAGATGCCATTTGGGGAACAGGCATGGCAGCAGACCATCCGCAGATTCATCATCCGGCAAACTGGCGTGGCGAAAACTTGCTGGGATATGCTTTAATGGAAGTACGTGATAAACTAAAAGAACAATGAACATAGAACTCATCAAAGCAGACATTACAACGCTGTCAGTTGACGCCATCGTAAATGCCGCTAACAGCTCTCTGCTTGGCGGAGGTGGTGTTGACGGAGCTATCCACCGAAAAGGTGGACCTGCTATTCTTGAAGCATGCATGGGCATCCGAGACCGACAGGGTGGATGTGTTACGGGTGACGCTGTAATAACTACGGGTGGAAATCTTCCCGCGAAGTATGTCATACATACAGTCGGACCAGTTTGGAATGGCGACAAAGAAGAAAAAGCTAAGCTGCTCGCATCTTGTTATAGGAACTCCTTACAACTTGCGATAGAGAATGGAATTAAGACCATTGCTTTCCCAAATATCAGCACCGGCATTTATCATTTTCCAAAAGAAAAAGCTGCTGTAATAGCCCTTGAAGCCGTAAGAAACTTCAAGCCTTCTGATGCTTTTAACCGCATTCTTTTTGTTTGCTTTGACGACGAGAATTACAGCATTTATGAGCGTTTGCTTAAAGAACAGATCACAGCGAAGAGTTCACGCAATCCTGTAAAAGACGCTTTACTCGGCCTTGCTGTTGGTGACGCTTTGGGAGTTCCGGTGGAGTTTGTTTCAAGAGAAGCACTCCGCTACAATCCTGTAACCAACATGCGCGCGTATGGCACACACCAGCAGAAAGCAGGCACGTGGTCAGATGATAGCGCCCTCACGTTCTGCCTGGCGGAAATGCTGTGCGGCAGTTACGATCTTCAAAATCTGGCAAACCGCTTTGTCAAATGGAAGAAATACGGACATTGGTCGGCGCATGGAAGGGTGTTTGACATTGGCATCGCCACCTCCGCTGCTATCAGTGAGCTAGCACGTGGGTGTAATCCTGTGCTTGCGGGCGGAAGCGATGAAGACAGCAATGGTAATGGCTCGCTGATGCGCATTCTGCCGCTGATCTTCTACACAAAGAAGTTGCCGATGCCCCAGCGCTTTGAACACGTACGGGAAGTGTCTTCACTCACCCATGGTCACATCCGGTCCATCATCGCTTGTTTCATCTACACAGAGTTCGCGATCCAGCTCCTTTCCGGCGCAGCAAAAACAGCAGCGTTAGAATTTCTGCATACTGAGGTCAGCTCTTTTCTAGACGCACATCCTGATTGTCCAGAAGCAGAATGCAAGAAGTTCCGCCGTATTCTGCACAACCCTACCGATAGCAACTCTTTTACAGCGATTGAAAAAGCACAAGAAACTGAGGTGAACTCAAATGGATATGTACTGAGCACCTTGGAAGCGAGCTTGTGGTGCCTGATGACAACCGATAACTACAGCGATGCGGTCCTGAAAGCCGTAAACCTGGGAAGCGATACAGACACAACCGCTGCTGTTACGGGTGGACTAGCAGGACTTTTATATGGCTGCGAAAGCATACCGGCGACATGGATAGCCGTCTTGGCAAGGAGAAATGATATAGAAGATTTAGCGCAGCGACTAGCAGCTCATTCTTATTAAGAAGGGACTTCAGAACATTCTTCTCAATCCATCCCAAATGACTCCGCAACAAACCACTCAAACCAGCAAATTTCTCAGCCTCATCCTCCGGCATAAACCGGAAACAATTGGTTTACAGCTAAACGATCAAGGCTGGGCTGACGTCTCTGAATTGCTCCGCAAAATGGCAGCCCATGGCCATCCACTTTCGTCAGATGAACTGATGGAAATAGTCCGGGAGAATGCTAAACAACGCTTTGCGCTCAATGAGGATAAAACAAAAATCAGAGCGAGTCAGGGACACTCCATAGATGTTGAGCTAGGTCTCATCCCGCAGCAGCCGCCTGAGCATTTATACCATGGAACGGTAGGAGCTGTGCTTCCTGCAATTCGGAAAGAAGGCATCCGGAAAATGAGTCGCCAGCATGTGCATTTGAGTAAGGACCAAGACACCGCTACAGTTGTTGGGCAGCGGCGCGGTAAGCCCATTATTCTCACCGTCAAGAGCGGCGATATGCACCGGGAAGGATACCAGTTTTTCCTGTCTGCAAACGGTGTTTGGCTGACGGATGCCGTACCATCACAGTACATCAGCACGGACGTTGCGTAGACTTCCTTTTATGAATCCAAGAACTCTTGTTATCGGCGACATTCACGGCAGCCTGCGTGCGTTGGAGCAGTTGATTAACCGTGTTGGTCTTTCTCCTGATGACCGTCTCATATTTCTTGGAGACTACGTAGACGGCTGGTCTCAGTCGGCGCAAGTGATAGATTTTCTGATAGCGCTGAAAAAGAAGCACAACTGCATCTTCATCCGCGGCAATCATGACATTTGGTGCGAGAGTTGGTTGCGGGGAGAAACGCCACAAAAAGTGTGGCTCAACAGCGGAGGGGAAGCAACAATAGCAAGCTATTCTGAACTAAGCCATTCGCGACGGACAGCACATTTGGAGTTCTTCCAAAACCTGTACAACTACTATGTAGATGAGCAAAACCGGCTTTTCATTCATGGGGGCTTTTGCTCTATGGATGGCCCAGCGAAAGAATACCATGAAAGTACTTTTTTCTTAGACCGCACACTTTGGAATATGGCTTTGGAAAAGGATAGCTATATACGTGGAGAAACTAAACTTTATCCACGGCAGCTACTGCTTTTTAAGGAGATTTTTATCGGCCACACACCGACTTTGAACTACGGTATTGAAGTGCCCATGCAAGGATGCAACGTGTGGAATCTAGACACGGGAGCCGCCTATTATGGGAAGCTGTCGGCGCTGGATGCCGACACCAAACAGTATTGGCAGAGTGATACAGTAAAACAGTTTTATCCCACTGAAAAAGGCCGCAACAAATGAAAACCCTCAACCTCATCTACCCGGAGCATTCTGACCTGCACTACCAAGCAATGATCTTTCCCGACGGTCAGCCTCATCTGAAAATAGATATGGCTAGTCTGGAAAACATGGACCGAACAGTCCCCATCCGTATTCTGGCCAGAACGGCTAACGCAGCCGATTTGTTGCTCTTATTATTTGCGAAGAACACGCTGGATTATTTGGAGTTCACACACATAGAACTCCATCTCTCCTATCTGCTGGCTGCGCGCATGGACAGGGTGATGCTGGAAGGCGAGCCCTTTTCGCTTAAGGTGATTGCCACTATGCTCAATGCGGCTGCCTTTAAAAAGGTGAAAATCTTTGACCCGCATTCAGAAGTAAGCACGGCGCTGATTGATCGGTCTTACGCAGTGCCCAACCATCTGTTCGTTCGTGATGCAATAGCGGATTATCAAACGAAACATACCGTTGATAACTATTGCCTTGTTTCGCCGGACGCGGGCGCACTAAAAAAGATCCATAAACTCGCTGCCTATCTCGGCGTAGACAATGTGGTGGAGTGTATGAAGGAACGTGACCTCAAGACGGGTGCGCTTACCTCTTTTAAAACAACGACAGAAGACCTCAGCGGCCAGACCTGCTTTATCGTAGATGATATCTGCGACGGTGGTGGAACTTTCGCGGGTACCGCGCAGATGCTTAAGGCGAAAGGCGCGCAAACCATCGTCCTTATTGTAAGCCACGGTATTTTTAGCAAAGGCATTGAAATACCTGGCGTGGATGCGATTTACACGACAGATTCCTACCGGAAGGTGGAGAGAATACCCTGCCTTCCGGTAGAAAAATATCTAGTCGCCTAAGATTTCCTTTCAGCGTATCTGTAGAAATATTGATCGGCTATAAGGAAAGCAAGCTAACATGATTTTCCAGCTTGCTTAAATGTAGGAACCCACGACGGTATAAAGTAAAGTGTCCCCACGTCTCAAAACCGCGAGGACACTTTTTGATTAAGCCACCCAGTAAACTACTTCATGCGCCTCATCCGCCGTAGGTACTTCCAGCTTATTCAGTAGCTTATTCAGTACGCTAATCGGAACGACATGTTCCCGCTCCGCATTCTGCGTCCGCCAGGTGTGGAAAGGCTTTTCTACATACACCAGCTTTATCCGCGCGCCATAATCTGCAAAGAGTGCGATGAGTTGACTACGCATCTGACGGGTGATATTGGTGGCATTCCACACAAAATTCTGCTTTGCACGCAGGTGTACGCGTGCTGCTTCCTTTGCCTGCTGCACTACCCAGCCTGTGGCGGCTTTATCATCAGGCTTGAGCTTGTGCGCACGGCGGATAGCATCCAGGCTTACCACGGGCAGATCGGGACAATGCTGACGGAAGTAAAAATCCTTGCCCATACCAGGCAGGCCACAGAGCATCGTCACCTCGCAAATAGCCGCCTCGTGGGGTTTGTAGAGCGGACTGCCGCCTTCCTTATGAAAATATTCGAAGCGGGCTGCGTCGCTCGCAAAAGCATAGGCAGTGCCCCAGCAACCCTGTTCTTTGCAATAGGCCTCAAAAAATTCAATCCGCTCCAACAGCTCTGTCCTATCTGTGCAGATGCGGCCCAATACATCGGCCTTAGCCAACATCGCCAGCCATTCGGTATTGACGGCGAGCGAAACGGCGAGCAAAGCTTTTTGCGGATCGGGCTTATGCATCACCCAAAGCGGCAGACCATGATAGCGCACCAATCCTACAATGGCCTCCCGTGTGGCAAAAGGCACCGGCAGTCCTGTCATCAGGATGTGCCGTGTAGTGAGTGCCCCTTTCTTGGCGTGGCCGGGCGATACAATGCTGCCGTCTTCCTCGCGAAAGGTAGTGCTGCGTTTTTCTACATCATGCAGCAGCGCGGCTATCCAAATCACCTCTTGCAGATGCGGGTTAAGGCCTTGATATTCAGGCAAGCCGACAAGTGCATCCAGCACCATACGAGTATGCGTAGCCACATCCCCCTCCGCATGGTGACGAGGGTCTTGCGGCACACCTTCCATGTCCCGAACCCACGCATAGCGTTGCAGGAGATTGTTCCAGTCTTTATTCGAAAGAATTGGTTCCATGGCTGCCAGGTTTTTGTTCGTGAATAAGGCGGGCGCGTTTCCAGTGACGCGTCCAATGCGCGTCGGTTTTCACGTGCCCTTTGCGTACGTACTTAAATACATTTTCGCCGAGTGCCGCCACGGGAAAGGCATCGCTGTTTCGACTCACAATGCCTTCGCGTGTACAAGACTTACCGCTTTGCACATCGTGGGAGTCAAATCCGCTTCGTTGCGCAGCAAGCGACAATACTGTTGCTTTAAAGGTGGCCTCGTTCTGAAAGTCGCTGGTTTGTGCTAACAGTGGCACTGTAGGAAAGTCGAATGCAGCAGCATAAAACTGCACTTCCTCCCAACTCAACCACATATCCAAACAACGCACGGCAAAGACGAAGTAGTGCTGCTCCAAGCGGTAGTATTCTATGGAGTGAACAGCATACAGGTTCTCGCCAAAAAGCTCCAGGTCGCCTAGGTCGTGCTTTAAGCTTTCCCAACGTTGCCGCAGGGCTGCCGTCCAAGGTGATGTAGTAGGTGCGGCGTGTGAGCGGGCAAAGACACCGTAGCGGTTCAGGCAGTTGTTTTCACCATCCAACTTCTCAGTGTGCAGCAGGGTGGACATGCCTTGTATATGCTGCCAGTAATCGTATTGAATACGGTCGTCGGAGGAGGTACCCGGCGAGAAAGGGTAATGATAAGTCCTACCGTATTTAGCGGTAATCATGGGATTCTGTTGTTTGAATGAGAGGGGCTACGCCAGCCTTAATGTCTACCTGCTTCTACCTGCTGCACTTTAGTAGGATGCTTGTGCAACAGGTAGCCCAAGTCAGTATCGGGTGCGCGGTTGAGGGTAATAGTTAGGAGCATTGTATTTTGGGATTATTTAGTCTTCGGTTAAGAGGTTGTGGAGCGGAATATTCTGGAAGGGATGGCGGCTGGTGTAATGAAGATCATCGGACCTTCTGCTTTTCCAGTTCCAACTTCTGCCGTGTAGCAGCTTGTTTAATCGGTTACGCTGTTGTGTGCGGTCAAGATAGTTGTCAATCGCTTTTATTTCGGCTTCCAGATTTGCGTCGTACTGCCGGGTTCGGGAGATGATGTTCGGCTGGATACGCAGAACAAAACGCCAGGATTCGCGGAACACGTAGCGGTAGGTAACAGCACCACACGGATAAGATACCTTTTCCACCAGCTCAAAGTGAGCTGCTTCTTCCGGCGTGAACGCACATTTGTTCCATTCCCAGCTATCGAGGCGTTTGAGTTGCTGGTCACGCACGACGTGAATTTTTCGGCCTCGGCTCCGTTTCTTCTTTTTAAAGTCGCGGCGGTGGCTGTACTGAACCTCATTGATACACTTCAAAATCCGCTCGTACATCGGCGCGTCTTTATGGCGTGCGACGTCGTCGCGAAGGACAAAACTGCGTTTCCAGCCGCGTATTACAGGCGGCTCTAACGGTATCCACGGCAGGTTGTTACGTTGCTCCCATAGGCGCGCGTGTTCTCTGTCAAGCTTTAAAAGCTGCTTGTCGCGGTCTTCAAGAAGTGCCCGCCGGCGTTGGCGCTTGGTACGAAGCCGGCAGGTAGTTGTGTTTGTTATTGGTTGATAAGATGGGTGGCCCATGCTTCATGGTTTTGCATTGCAGGAATAGACCGCCGCAGGGTGCGGCGGATCGCGATGGTTGGGACATGAAGCGTTGTTCTTTTTTCATGGGTTGAATTGTTTTAAGAGGGAGAAATAAAAAGCCCCGCAGCGAAGCTTCGTGCGGGGCTTTCCAAAAGATGGAAAATCAGGTTTAGCAGATGCATCTCAAGGATGCGGAGACCTTTCCCGGCACAAGACGTAATATTCCTTCAGATAGCTCCGCAGGATGAGTCGTGTAAAAAAGGAAGTGCGCACGGGTACAGGTGAAAAAGAGCGGCAAATATAAAGGAAGGAATGAGTTTAGAGAGGAGTCATCTTAAAAATAGATAGCCTTAGTATGCTGCAGATCGGCTTGTTTTTGTTTTTATGCAGGGTGTATTACATTAGTGGCCTAATCATTAGAAGTAGCAAATTATACAGCGTCAAGTGTCCAACCGATTTATCAACCCTCATTGACTAAATATTGGATGATCCAAAACAAGAATAGTTAACCTCCCCGCTCCCAGTGATCGCATAAGTCCGCAGCCGAGCAGGTGAGGTATTCCTTCAGAGTATTTTGAAGAAGGCGTTTGAGGCAAAATGCTCATAACGGCGTACAATACAGATCATGCGCAAAAAGTCCAGAAAACCAATCAACACAAAACTTAGAAAATGATCGACAAACTAACATCAAAGGAGCAGAGGAAATACTTCTACATAATTATATTTCTACTTCTATTTGCTATATTTCTTGTAAGGCATTTGTTGATTCCTTTTTTGACTCAAGAAAGAATAAATTTTAGTAATGAAGTTTTATATAAAATTCTTGACGGCTTATTTACCAGCACACTAGTGACAGTGGGACTAGGAACTTTTCTTTTCTGGTTAACTCCAAAGAACAAGCTCAATGCACAAATGAAAATTCTTCAGCCAGTAGAAATTGGCTCTACTATGACTAAGGCACGAATAGATACAGAAAAATGGTGGTTTAATGGTGGAAGCGGCCAATATACTAGAGCTCAAACCTTACCTTTTCTAGCTTCACTTGCTAGAGAAAAGAACCGATCAATTGACGTAGCTATTCAAATCATGAACCCAAACAATCAAAAGTTATGTGAGAGCTATGCAACTTATAGAAACAGCCTTAAATCAGGTACTAAAAATAGAAAAACAATGAGAAGCGTCCAAATAGATTTGCTGGCAACGATCGTTGCTGCCTATATGTGGAAAGCTGAACAACCACGGCTGAATATCAAATTAGGTCTAAAAGACAGTTTTTCTTTGTTTCGCCTCGACATTTCTTCTTCCACAGCAATTATCACTAAAGAAGACCCGGCGGAGCCCGCATTACTCTATGAAAATGGAACTTTTTTTTATGATGCCTATTGTGAGGACTTAAAACAAAGTCTAAGTCAAGTTATGAATTTAGACATGGAGGTACAATTTGTAGGTAAAAATGAAATTAACGTTGCTCAGACAAAGGCTTTGTTAGAACAACTAAAGTTCGGTGCATTAGTGAACGAAACCGAGATTGAAGAAATTATTACTAAGGCAAAAAGTGATATAAATCCATATGGATAACCATCTAACTAACTTGTATCAAAGTCTATATAAAGAACGTCCTGTAGACGAAATAAAGATTGCTCTTTTGAAGTGCTTTCCTGACTTGAATATTGTTGGAAAATACCATCCTCTTGGTTTTTATTCTTTTAGTCTTGGTAATGTAACAGACCAAATCGCACTACGTCTTCATATATGGGCAAGTGATGCAAAAGTGCAAGATGACAACCTGTTAATTCATAACCATACTTTTAATTTCAAAAGTTTAGTTCTGCACGGTACAATTATTAATAATACATATAAAGTTCAAGAATCTCAGTTTGATGATGCTGGTGAATTATTTCGTGTTGAATATATGGAGGGTAGTTCAATGCTTACAAAATTGCCAGGCAGGTACTATTTGATACCTGAAACTACCCAAGTGATGCAGATGGGAGAATATTACTCTGTCGAATCAACTGAATTTCATGAGTCAATAAATTCTAGTGAACAATTTTCAGTTACTATCTTATATACAGAAATAGTATCTAGCGATCCACCGCTTGTGTTCAGTAAAGTATCGAAAGAGGATATAATTGAGTTTAACAGGATAGAGATGCCATATACTGAATTTGAGTTAGTGAAGATGCAATTAGCAGAAATATTACGGTCATGACTAAGTATGCATGCTTAATGATTTTAAATATAATGCAAAAATATAAAATTCTATGCTCAAAGATGGTTTCTCAATAATTCTAGAAAAAAGTTGTTTCAGAACGTTCAATCTTGTTTTTTAAACCAGAATTTAACCATACAAGTCCTTGGCGACAGCAAACCCTCTCGAGATATTTGAAGTTGCTTACCTCTTTCAGGAAAGAAAGAACCTTCATGTTTCATTCAACTCAATTCAGAAGTTCAGTGAATTTCTGCAAGAATTTGATCGCCTCGTTCTAAGATCAATTAGCTATAATGCAGCCCCTGAATATGAATTGGAAGATGTTCAGTTCGGTTCTATTAGAGCAAGGGTCGCTCAATTGCTTAAAGCAGTTCCAGATGATGCTATAAAGGATTTAGAATGGAAAAAACTAGTTGGTACCCTCCTTGTTCGCGTCAAGTATGATTTGATTGCTTGGCTTGAAGGAGAAAGGGAGATTTTAACAAGGAGACAACTTGATGCTCTTCTTAAAAGAATAAAAAGGGCATCTAGGCAACTTGTAGCTGCTGGGATGATTGTTGGGGAAGTAAATCTCTTTGCGCTAGTGATATTATTGGAAAAAGCTCAGACTATCTGCAGTAATCTAAAGGTAGATGAGCGCTTTGAGTATAAATCTAATGATGGTGTTGCTAATCTTTCTATCGCAATCTCAATAAACAAACCAAAATTACTTTATGAACTCGGACAGCAGCAGTATGAAAACACGGCTCTAACTGTTCTTAAGTTCAAAAGAATCGAGCTTCTTGACGACAAGCCCAAATGGACATTCTTGAAAGAGGGCGAAAGAGGGGCTATTACAGCTTCAATAACTGATGAAAAGTGGTTAGATGATTATCATGCATGTAAAATTACAATCTTGCCCGAAGATAGAATTCTTGCTGACTTAAAAATTAGATATACTGACAACGGCAGCCTATACAAAGGTGAAGCTTACTAAGAGGTAGCCCATGTTTACAGAGTTTTACCACCTAATGAGAGTCCTGAACTTTTTGCTGCTTCTCAGTAATAACAAATATATTTGCACCGTCTCCAAAGTCTGGACTTATACCCCTGCGTAATGAGGAATAAGCGATGACGATTACCAAGAGCAGTTTCCCTACCTCCACTGGTCATTACCATTCGGTACAACTCGTAAAACCTCACCACTACGACGGTGTCGAATTGCGCTTCAAATCCGGCATGTGGGAACAAATATTTACCAAAAGCCGGAACAAAATATAGGGCCGTAGCACGCTCTACAAGCTTATAGACAAAGAGAACTAGCACATTCTGGGTGCTGATACAAAAGGCTAGATCTGCAAAGACCAATAGAAAAAGAACACCGAAGACATTTAGAGCAGTATGAGCGATATGCAATTTGGCGCAATGACTGCCTGATACTTATTTTGAGCTACTTAAATCATCTGCTCCTGTGTCACTCTGCAACCTTGAAATCTACCGAAACTCTATTCAGATAATAAATGACTTAGAGAGGGAGCTAAAAGGTATTGTAAAAAATACCCTTCAAGAAATCAAGGACGACTATCTTTTAAAGACAGTAAGACAAAGGGCCTCTTTTGCTAAAAAGCTGTATAAGCAGTATAAGGGTGCTAACCCAGCTCTCATTGAATTTTACAACCAGATACGGAAAGAGAGAGGAGAAAATATAGGCGACCAACTTTCAGACGACTCTGGAATCGTTACTGAGGCAGTTGACTTTTTGCAAGAGTATTTTAATACAGAAGCAATCACAGAGGATCACTTTCTTCAGCTCAAAGAAAGAATAAAGGAAGCCCTAACTAAAGAAAAAATATGCTCGTTTCTGGAAAAGGAACTCCTTTCTCTGCCTATCGAACAATCAAAGGCAACCACTGCTACGGTGGTGCCTAAACAAAAACAGGGAGCGAAACGGGAGTACACGATTAAGCAGCAGTCTTATGCTTTCTATTTACTTCTTGGTCAAATACTAAAGGCCAATTCCGCATCCAAAACAGATATCGCTAGGCTACTGCATTTACTCTCCGCAAAGACACCTCCTGTCAATACGAAGGGTAATGTGGTTATGAACAAAAGCTCACTATATAACGGGTATAGAGATGCTTTACCTGCCTCCAAAACAAAATACAGCTTAGAGGATTTAAAGTTTGTAAGGGATTGCCTAGAGCCTTTCAAAGATCAACCGATCTTCAAAGAAATACTAGCAGAGAATAGCGATTTAACCCAAAAAATCAGAGCAAGAGAAAAAAAGGGCGAGGAAGAAATTACGGATCAGTAAGAAATTTTTGGGTGACCTGCCCTATAGGTCGAGGGGCCATATGAGGTTCAGCTTTGCCTTCTCAAAACGAGAACAACCAAGAACCTTTAAAACCTCTTATAGACTTATGGAGAAGATCATTCTCACCACCCCCGATGAGCTGCGCCAAATAATTGCAGAGACTGTACGCGATGTTATCCGTCCTGAAAACGAACAGGACTCAAATCCACAACAAGAATTGCCTGACAACAATGCTGCCTTGCCGGAGTATTTAAACGTTGAACAGGCAGCCAAATACCTAAGACTGTCTAAACAGACCGTCTATGGCTTTACTTCCAGCCGGAAGATTCCATTCATTAAACGGGCAAAGCGCTTATTATTCCGGAAAAGCGAGTTAGACACTTGGCTTCAGGAAGGCAAAAAGGATTCTGTAACACAGATCAGAGCTAAACTGCGTGACAAAGCGCAGTAAAACCACAAACGGTTGTTAGGTACCTTTTAGAAAACAACACCGAGCTGTAGAATACTTGTAAGCAAGTGGTAAGCGGCTTGTTAGCGAACTGTAGGATTGTTGTAAGCAGGCTGTACAGTAGTTGTAAGGTAACTGTTAGCAAACGCACCGAAAACAGGTTATTAGCTGTAGGCAACCTGTTAGCAAAGGCGGTGAAACAGCTCTAAAAGGAGCCCAAACCACCTCAAACGCCCCTATTCTGCGGCGAAAAGAATGCATTTACACGTCTTTTTAAATCAAGAAGCATGGAAAACCAAAATCAAACCGCATCAGAAATAGGTGCGAAACCAAAAGAACTATCTCTAAAGGACCGATTAGAAATAGCAGAAGTGTCTGTATCCGTCTTGAAAGATATTCTGGAGAGGCAAAATAGATATATTCAGAGCCTTGAGAGCCAAATGGGGAAGTTAAAGCAGGAAATAACTTACCTGCGTTCGGGGGATGCTGCTTACGAGGACAAGACGTGGCTGGAGAAGGTCGTTCACTGTATTGAAGATGTTGGTGACGAGCCCATGAATGCAGCGCAGATTTTGCGGCATTTAGAGCAGCGGGATAAAGATCACAAACTGGTGAATTGGAATGATCCCCGAAAGACGCTCTCTGTGATACTGAGCAGAGGGGTGAAAAACGGAAGACTTTACGCATACCACATGACAGGTGTTTCTGGAAGAGTGTATGACGTAAATTAGTCTGCTTATTTAGCAGGATAATAGCAGAAGTAAATAACCCAACGTAAAATTGTTTTGCTTTACAAGCCTAGAGTTATCAAAGCCCCACGAATCACTCCGTAAGACAGCACTCACAATTCCTTCTTTATTCTAAGCTACGTTTTCAATCATTACAGAACCAACTGTACACATGCCCGCTACCAAAGAATTCTCCTATCGTCTTGAAGTGCTTGATACATGCTTACGACGTTTCGGCAAGCAATGGGACATAGAAGCTTTGTTGGAGGAAGTCAATGAGAAACTAGAAGCAAACTGGCATAAGAAGATTGCAAAGCGCACTTTGTTCAATGACTTAAAGCATCTGGTCAATGAACTCCACGCGCCGCTAGAGAAGCGTACGGAAAACGGGAAGGTCTATTACAGCTACAGCGATAAAGACTTTTCCATCCGGAAATTACCTCTCGCAAGTGAAGAAGTCAGCTATCTCCGAGAACTTGTTCCGATGCTGCGGCAAATTGGGAGCTTAGTCGTTATTGATGATATAGAGGCAGTTATCAAAAAACTGGAACACGCCGCTTCCGTTACCACAGAAGCCACCACGCCTGCGATTCTTTTTGAACAACATATCCAGGCCTCTGGTAGCCAGTTTTTGGACGACCTGTTGCAGGCCATCCGGACACAACTGCCGCTTCACATTACCTATCAGTCTTTCCAGATGGCAGAAGCACAGATCTGGTGTATCCATCCCTATCTCCTCAAAGAATATCGGGGACGTTGGTTTCTTATGGGCCGGAAGGATGATTCCCCTACGCATACCGTGCTGGCACTTGATCGCATTCAGAAATTAAAACCGGCTACCTGCGACTTTATTCCCAACACACTCTTCGACCCGCAGAGCTTTTTCCATAGCCTCATTGGCGTCTCAGTTCCTGCCGGAGAAGTGCCGCAAGAGATTCTTATTCGCGTCAAAGGGATTCAGTGCTACTATGTGCGCACCAAGCCTATTCATACTTCACAGGAGATTGTAGCCGAAGAGGAGGACTGCATGACGGTCCGACTAACCGTCTTCAACAACTATGAGCTGCGGAGTCATTTGCTCAGCTATGGCCCTAGCATTGAGGTACTTTCCCCATCGTCTCTGCGGGAGCAAATGGGCAACTTGTTTCAAGAAGGATTACAGGCCTATAACTGATTTGTGCAAATAGGCTGCACAAGGTGCATGCACATTTGTTTTTCTAACGGCCTAAACCAGCACCTTTATGAAACACCTTGTCCATAACCTGATTATCCTAGACGAAAGCGGCTCCATGGAAAGCATCAAGAAGCCCACCATCCAAAGTTTCAACGAAATCATCCAGACGGCAAAAGCAATGGAGGCCCAGTTTCCGGAACAAGAGCACCGCGTCTCTTTTATCACTTTCAATGGCGCTGGCCGGAAAGTGCATCTGTGGAGTCAGCCGGTAGCCGAAGCTACTCTCATTGACGAGAACAAATACCAACCGGACGCTTCCACTCCACTCTACGACGCGATGGGTTTTGCTGTCAGCAAACTCCACACAGAACTGAGTGATGTGAAGGAATACAACGTACTCGTAACCATCTTCACCGACGGCGAAGAAAACGCTTCGGTAGAATGGAAGCGTACCGATATTAAAAAGCTAGTGGAAAAGCTGCAACAGAAAGGCTGGACGTTCACCTATATCGGTACCGATCATAATGTTCAAACAGCAGCCACGCACATTTCTATTACCAACACCATCTCGTTCTCTAAAGACGAAGCAGGCCTACGTGAGGTGATGTTGGAAGAGCGCAATGCCCGCCAGCGCTTCAATCAGAAGATTCGGGATAAAGAAGACACAAGTAAGGATTTCTACAAAAATTAAAGCGTTTAGCTATGTTGAGAAAATCACCGTTGACTCCAGAGAAGACTGGTAAAATGACATTGCATGAAGCTGTGCAAGTTATACTCATGAGTAGTCAGGAGCCAATGTATCTCAATGAAATTACTGATACAATCAATGAGCTTGGTCTATACTACCGGAGGGACGGAAAAGACATTACAACGGCGCAACTAACCGCAAGATTAGCTCGTTATAAAGCTCTATTTGACGTTAGTAACAACGGTTTAGTACGACTTCCGAACAAGTCAATTGTGTACTATAAGGAAGCCTATAAAAGGATTACGGAGTTAGCTAAAGAATCAAGGATCTCTTCTCCTTTAGCCAATTCTCTAGCAGTCGGCTTAATTTATTCTTTTTGGAGGGCTTCCCAAGTGAAGTTAAATTTAAGCAGCAAAGTAGAGCTGAATGATTTGTTCTATCTCCTATCCAGTACTGGAGAATTAGTTCATCAGCCATATGTATTTCATGAATTGATTAGAATACTAAGTGACATTCGAGGTCCACTCCTCCCCGAATTGTGTCAAATTCTAGAAATGCTTCAGGAAGTTGAAATTCTGGAGGAAGTTCACTTTAGCAATTTTATTAGTGAGGCGATTAGTGAATTGACATTTACGCAAGGTCATTATTATGTTCCTGCTGCTTTGGCTAAGTTCATAGGGTCGTTTTATGAAGTAGGCAACAATGGTAAGATATTTGATCCATTTGCAGGAAATGGAACATTGATCTCAGCGGCTTTTCATAAGAATAAAGAGCGCGTACCTTTTATTATTGGTATTGAACAGGATAAAAATTTACGCTTACTTGGTGCTTTACATCTTCTTAGCAGCGGCTGTACAGATTTTATATACGAATCTGAAGATTCCATTCTATATAACGAGAGACTGGAGAAAATTGACTTGGTAATAAGTTCTCCAGCCTTTGGAAGAAAAGTGTCTATTCCAAGAAGAGCCTTTTGGGATAGTCATCCTTCAATCCCGCTTCTTACCTCTAACTCAAATACTGTTGACAGTGTGCTTGCTGCGCTTTCTATTGGACTTTCTGCTCTAAACCTTTCGGGCAAGATGGTTTTAATAGTACCAGACAGCTTTTTGTTTAGTACAAAACAAGACTACACTATTATTCGTCAGTATTTGGTGCGAAACCATCTACTTAAGGGAATTATCTCACTCCCAAAGGATAGTTTTAAACCCTTTTCATCTGTGGCTTGCTCAGTGCTAATCATAGAGTTAGGTAAGCATACAGATGGCATTTTTATGCTTGACGGATCATCTTATTCGATGGATGAATTCGAGAAAAAAAGTAGCTATATAGTTAGCGCATTTCGAAAAAACGTTGCGGATATTTATAATTCGGGTATAGTAAATTATAAAGCATTATCTGAAGGTTCCTACAACTTAGAACCCAAGCGTCATCTCAATGACCAGATATTTGATGACTCTTATAGCTCACTGAGTGAATTAACAAAATATGTGGGTACTGGCACAGGGGTTCCTAAAAGCAATCTCAATAAGACAGAGGGTATTCCCTATATTCAGGTTGGTGATCTACCTGATCAGGAAGGAATTAATGAAATTGATCAGACCCGTGCAAATTCATTTGTTTCCGATCCAGAATTACTCTCTCGTAACCCTAACTATATTCCTAATGATGCAATCTTAATTGCCAAGGTTGGTACCAAGCTTAAGCCAACCCTTTATAAGTACACGGGTGACGCTTTATGCAATCCTAATATCATCGTTATTGCGACTGATCAAGAGAGGCTACTTCCAGAATACCTTATTACACAACTGGAGAGCGAAGAAGTACTAAAGCAGATAGAGACAATTCGTCACAATATAGGTGTCCCTCACTTTAGCAAGGCAGACTTATTAAAAGTGAGAATTAAAGTGCTTTCTTTAGATGAGCAGCGCAAATTCGTTGCCTCTTTTTACGGAAAAAAGCTTCAAGTAGAACAACAAATTAATGCACAGCAGCGCGAAGATGATTTATACAATGTCATTGCTACTTTGAAGCATGAAATTAAACAGCCAGTTTCTACTTTAGGAATGGATATAAACTCTTTACAAGAATTTCTAGAAGAAAAGGTAAATACCCAGCATCCTATTAACTGGACTGATCTAACTGTGGAAGCATTACCAGGACAAGGCGAGGAGGAACTTTCTAGCTTCCGACTTCAGACAATTATAGAAAGAATGAAATCAGCTGTCAAAGAAGCACAAAGCACTTTGTCAAAAGCAGAGGCCATTTTGAATATTGGAAGTGGGGGGTTCCAGCCAGAAAAGATAAGTTTGAAGGATTTTTTATCAAAAGTGGTCAAGCCTGTATTTAGCACCGCTAATTGCATTATAAATATCAAAGGTGAAGAACTGGAAATAGAAGGTGATAGATATCAACTGGAACTTCTTTTTAAGCGCTTAATTGAAAATGCTATTAAACACGGCTTTAAAAAAGACACACCTAAACATACTAATATAATCAACATCCGCTTGTCCAAAAGGAAATCTTTTGAAGATTATAACGAGATCATTGTAGAAAATAATGGGGCACCCTTCCCTGAGGGATTTAATAGAGAGCAATTTTTATCGCAAGGACTAACCTCTAACCGAAGAGGTGGAACTGGCTTCGGTGGTTTTCACACCAAACGTATTGTAGCGAGTCATAAAGGGGAGATACTTATAGCAACGCCTAGAGAAATAGGCAATTCCGAATTTAAGGTTCGATTCAAAATCCTTCTGCCATGAGCACAGAACAAGCCAAACCAATTCGCATTCTTCTTTACGAAGACAAACCTGATTATGCTGCGAGCTTTAGACTTCTCGCTCAAAAAAGTCGTGTTATCACAGAACAGGTTGATAACGTGGATGACCTCCTAGAACGACTTAAAACTAAGCCAAGTAGATATCAGTTTCTAGTGCTCGATGCACGCGCCTATAATCAAGAGGGACAGCAAGAAGGGACAGAAGACGAGGTAAACCTATTTCGTATTTTTCGGGAGCTTCAACAACTGGAGTACGAACAAAAATTACACATCCCTCATTGCATCAATACTGGATTCGCAGATATAAATCTTCGGTTAGGAGGTAATGCTGTAAAATGTCCCATTTTTGAGAAAGGTGATGAACAAAGTCTCCTAAAGCACATCTGGGACACCTACAACGATTCTGACCATGCCAAAATCAGATTTGCACACCCTGAAATCTTTGGTTTTGTAGATGCCCACTTTGCCCAAGCCGATTTAGAAGTTGTCAGTAATCTCTTCAAAAACGATAAATACACGTCTTTCAGGATTGAAGATCGGATTGCCTCTCTAAGCGCGCTTCGTCGCTGCGCCGAACATCTAGCGGATTTGCTCTATGATGGTTATTTAGGAAGCAGCCCTGGAATTATCAAAACCCAGGCAAGTCGTTTGGGTGATGTCGTTCAATATCTGTCTGACCAAAAAGACATTCCCGTTCATGTTCACAGCAATCTCACGGCTATCCGCAAAATAGCCAGTGCATACGGTAGTCATACACCACAAGCCGCTAACGCAATTGCTGACTACCCTACTCACAATACAATTATAGGACTCGCCCTCGGCCTCGCAGATACCTTTGCCTGGGCGTCAACAAAGCTCACTAAGTAAATGCTCCCCTCCTCCCTCCGCGCCGACATCGACCGCATCTGGAATACCTTCTGGACGGGCGGTCTTTCTAATCCGCTCACCGTTATTGAGCAAATCACCTACCTGCTCTTCATCAAGCGGCTCGATGAGCTGCAAACCGCGAAAGAAAAGAAAGCGGCGCTCCTCGGTACGCCGATAGAAAACCCCATCTTCACGCCCGAACAAAAAGACCTGCGCTGGAGTACCTTCAAAGACCTCGACCCGGAGGGCATGTTCCGCCTCTTCACCAAAGAAAACGGCGTCTTTGACTTTATGAAGGCCTATGGCAGCGCCGACAGCGCTTTTGGCCGCTTTATGAAAGGCGCGGTGTTCATGATTCCTACGCCGCGCCTACTCACAGCGGTGGTGGATATGCTTTCGGACATCCAGATGGCCGACCGCGACACCAAAGGCGACGTGTATGAATACCTGCTGAGCAAGATTGCCACCGCCGGTCAAAATGGCCAGTTTCGCACGCCGCGCCACATCATTCAAATGATGGTGGAGCTGATGCGCCCGCAGACCACCGACGTCGTCTGCGACCCGAGTGCCGGAAGCTGCGGCTTTCTGGTGGGTGCTGCCGAATACCTCCATACGCACCACGCCGACGCGTTTCACGATGCCGATTTCCGGAAACATTTCGCCACCGATATGTTCCTCGGCATGGAGTTCGACCCAACAATGATTCGCATCGGGGCCATGAACATGATTTTGCACGGCATTGAAGAGCCGCGCCTGCGCGATGTGGACGCCCTCTCGGAGGCCAATGCGGCGTTTACCAACAAGGCTTCGCTCATCCTGGCCAATCCGCCTTTTACCGGCTCGCTCGATAAAGACGCGGTGGACAAAGCCATTCTCCGCATGGCCGATTCCAAGAAAACGGAATTGCTGTTTCTGGCGCTCATTCTGCGCGGCTTGCAGGTGGGCGGACGCGCGGCGGTGATTGTGCCCGACGGCGTGCTCTTTGGCTCCAGCAAGGCGCATAAGCAAATCCGCACCGAACTGGTGGACAACCACCGCTTGCAGGGCGTGATCTCTATGCCCTCCGGCGTGTTTAAGCCATACGCGGGCGTCAGCACGGCCATCCTCTTGTTTACCAAAACCGGCACAGGCGGCACAGATGACGTGTGGTTCTACGACATGACCGCCGACGGCTTGAGCCTCGACGACAAGCGGCAGCCCGTAGCGCAAAACGACATTCCCGATGTGATTGCGAAGTGGAACAATGGCCAGCCCGAAAACGGCGGACGCACGGCCAAAAGCTTTACCGTGCCGGTGGCCGACATCCGCGCGCAGGGCTACGACCTCAGTATCAACCGCTACAAAGAAGTGATACACGAAGCCGTGGCCCACGAAACGCCCGAAACCCTGATGGCCCAGATCCGTGCTTTAGACGCCGAGCGGGCCGAAGCCTTGCAGGAATTGGAAAACCTGTTGCAGGAAAGCGCTGTGGAGGAGCTGGTCGGATGAGGTGGGAAAAAGTACGGTTGGGGGAAGTATGTGAGGTAATTGCCGGGCAGTCTCCACCTTCTTCAACTTATAATAATGAGGGGAATGGATTACCTTTCTTTCAAGGGAAAGCCGACTTTGGCGTGCATTTTCCTAAGGTCAGAATGTGGTGCGATACACCTAATAAAATTGCCTTTCCAGATGATATACTTCTCTCTGTAAGGGCACCAGTTGGCCCTACAAACATTTGCGATACTAAGAGTTGTATAGGCAGAGGTTTGGCAGCTATCCGTTCAGGGAGCTCAATTCATCCCAAGTACGCTTATTATTACTTCAAGCATATAGAGCCAAAACTTTCTCAGCAAGGCACAGGTTCAACCTTCTCTGCTATTACAACAGGCGTAGTAAAAGACTTAGAAATCCCCTTGCCCCCGCTTCCAGCCCAGCAAAAAATAGCGGCATTGTTGGACGCGGCGGATGCCGTGCGCCAGAAAGACAAAGCCTTATTGGCAAAGTATGATGCCCTGCTGCAAAGCAATTTCCACCACCTTTTCGGCGACCCGGTGAAGAATGAAAAGGGGTGGGAAGTAAAGAAGCTGGGTGATACGAACTCTACTATACAGATTGGTCCATTCGGCACACAACTTCACGCAGAAGACTATGTAGATGGTGGCATTCCTCTAATAAATCCTATGCATATTCGCGCGTCATTGATTTGCGAAGACAGGGAGTTTTCCATAACACCTGAAAAAGCTAACTCTTTAGATAACTATCGTCTTTTAGAAGGAGATATTATTATGGGGAGAAGAGGAGAAATGGGAAGGTGTGCCTTAGTAACTGAACGCGAAAATGGTTGGATGTGTGGAACTGGCTCCTTGTTTGTTAGGCCAAACAACATAAACTCTGTTTACTTACTATTGGTTCTGTCGAGCAAGGAGATTAAAAGGGAATTGGAGAAGAAAGCGCAAGGTGTAACAATGGCTAATTTAAACCAAAGCATCATTAGAAACCTTCAAATCCCCTTCCCACCCCTTTCCCTTCAAACTCAATTTGCCCAAATCGCGCAAAACATTCAGCGGCAGAAGGCATTGGTAAAAGAAGCGGCAGCCAAAAGCGAGGCCTTGTTCCAAAGCCTGCTACATCGGGTGTTTGCGCATCCATAGGTTGTGTAAAAAAAATTGTGGTTTGCTGTTACAATAACTTTGGAATCTCAGAAAGTGGTCTAATTTTGTAACACGGTAGTGTGCCGTACATCACGGTACATTACCGCAAAGCACTCCCTCCTTTTTATGGCCACAACAACCTTCAATCCCATCGTTGGCCGGAATTTAGCGCAGTACCGGCAACGGTTCGGCCTCACCCAAGAAGCACTAGCAAATTATCTAGGCGTTAACCGCGAAGAAGTCAGCTATTACGAAAATGGTAAACGGTCAGTTCCTAGTGCCGTACTGAGTAAGGCTGCCGCTTTGTTCTGCATTCATGAATATGACTTCTATGAAGAAGATTCAGCAGCGCAAAGCGTAAACCTTTCTTTCGCCTTTCGCGCCGAAGATTTGAAAGCGGAAGATCTTCCCAGCATTGCCGCCTTTAAGAAAATCGTCCGCAACTACGTGGACATGAAAAAAGCGCTGCCGCATGAATGAAGACCTGTTGAAAAAAGAAGCCGCTCACTTTCGGTTGGAATGTGGCTTCAACAACAGCGAGCCTATCCGGCTCAAAAGCCTGTTACAGAAGCGCGGTGTCCTCACGGTTTTTAAGCCACTGTCGGATGCTTTTTCAGGCATGGCGCTGAAGATAGCAAGGCCTGACGGCGACGATTTTTGGCGTTTTATGCTCGTGAACAGCAATCAGTCGCTCGGCAAGCAGCACTTCACGATTTGCCATGAACTGTATCATCTGTATGTGCAGCCCAATTTTACCAGCCAGGTTTCTTACGTAGAACGGTTTAACAAGAAAGCCGATCCAGTAGAATATCAGGCCGATGTTTTTGCGTCTTATCTGCTGCTGCCGGAAGACGGCTTGTTGATGCACGTTCCCGACGAAGATCTGCGCGCGGGTCGGGTTACGCTCCGAACACTGCTATACATTGAACAATTGTATTCCTGTAGCCGCCGCGTATTGGTGCGCCGCTTACGCGAGCGGAAACTTATTCACAAAGACGATGAAGCAGTCTTTTTGCAAAACGTGCGGCGCAGTGCATGGGAACACGGTTACAGCACCAGCCTATATGAGCCGGGAAACAATGACGTGGTGATTGGCGGCTATGGCAGCCTCGCCCGCACTTTGTACGACAAGGAGGTTATTTCGCAGAGTCACTACTACGCACTGCTTCATGATTTGGGCGTAGATTTTTCCGGTTTAGAATCTCAATCAGATGAAGCGGACTATCTTGATTGATGCGGATGTCGTCTCCCATTTTATCAGCGCGGGAGAGGAAGAGATTCTTCACCTGATTTTTCCCGATTGCCAGATACGGATGCTGGATAAAGTGCACAGGGAATTGCAGAACTGGAAACGGATAGCCATGATGCAAAAGCTGTCTCATCTGCTCTCCAAGAAGCGTATTCAACTCATGGCTTTCCCGGAAGAAAACGAAGAAATCAAGCGGGAATATTTCTCCATTAAGAAGAACCTTTTTAAAGGCGATGGCGAAAGTGCTTGTCTTGCGGTAGCGCGCTATCAAAAGAATATTCTGGCAAGCAGCAACCTCAAAGACACCAAGCACTATTGCGAGCTCCACCACATAGACTACCTGACAACGATGGATTTTCTATGCCAGGCAGTTGCGGCTGGCTTGTTTGATGAAGCCCGTTGCGATGCTTTTATCACAGCGGTATTATCAGCAGGCTCAAGATTGCCGGTAACTAAGTTCGCCGGATATACTTGCCGAAATATAGATTTCATGGCCTCGAAGCCATAATTTCAACAAATCGCAACAGAATTGGATTCTGTTGCGATTTGTTGAAATTATAAGACCAAATTTAGGAATAGATAGTTGTGCAAATCCGCTGCACAACACACTCTTTCCTTTGTGGTAGGAAAGCGCGCTCCAGAAAATAACCCGTAGCTTTTTTCTGGAAAGTTTTCTTATTACATTAGCCTCTCTTCTGCACAATGGCTTCCAACTTCAACTTTTTACAATCGGAATTTGCCGCGCTGGCCCCTGATGCCTGCAAGGCCGAGCAATATGTGTTTACCGACCCGGTGTACAGTGCCATTCTGAGCCGCAAAAACCTGGAAGCTTGGGTGAGTTGGTTATATGACAATGACAGCGACCTGACGCTACCTGCCGACACAGGCCTCGCTTCGCTGATGTATGAAAAAAGCTTTACGGAAATTCTGCCGCCTACCCTGCTGCGCAACCTGCACCTGCTGCGTAGAACCGGCAATCTCGCGGCGCATAGCAGCACGCCCGTTACCCAGCAGGAATCTCTGGCGGCGTTGCGCATCCTTTTTGACCTGTCGCAGTGGGTAGTACGCCTCTACAGCCGGAGCCATACGCCCACGGGTGCTTTTGATGAAAGCCTGTTGCCTACCGGCGACCCCGTGAAGCGCAGCCGCAAGGAATTGGAAGCGCTGCGAGCTCAGTATGAAGACACGCGGCAACAGTTGGAAAGAGCTAATAAGGCGCTACAACAAAATGAAGCGGCACGCGCGGCACTGGAAGCCCGATTAGAAGCAGTGCAGGCCGCCAAGCAACGCAACCGCAACACGGCTCCGGCCTTCAGCGCATCGCTCTCCGAAGCTGAAACCCGCCGCCTCTATATTGACGTAATGCTCAAAGAAGCAGGCTGGGATGTGAGCGCGCCCAATGTGTGCGAATATCCGGTGGTGGGCATGCCTAGAAATAGCGGCAACGGCAAAGCCGACTATGTGCTCTGGGGCGACGACCATGTGCCGCTGGCTGTGGTAGAGGCCAAAAAGACCACCGCAGATGTGGAGAAAGGGAAACGGCAGGCGGAGCTTTACGCCGATTGCCTGGAGAAGATGCATGGCCGCCGTCCGGTTATTTTTTACACCAACGGTTTTGAAACAATGCTGTGGGATGATGCTTCCGGCTATCCGCCCCGGCAGGTGCTGGGCATCTACAGCAAGGACGAACTGGAGCGGCTGGTAAACCGGCGAAGCCTGCGGCAAAGCCTCATGAGTGCACCGATAAATACCGCCATTGTAGAGCGTTACTATCAGAAAGCAGCCATCCAAAGCGTCGCCGAAAGACTGGAGGCGCGCAACCGTGGTGCCTTGTTGGTGATGGCTACGGGCAGCGGCAAAACACGCACGGCAGCGGCGCTGGTAGAACTTCTTACTAAGGCAGGCTGGGCCAAGCGTATTCTGTTTCTGGCCGATCGCAACGCCTTGGTAAAGCAGGCGAAAGACGCTTTCAATCAGCACCTTTCTAATTTCCCCGCGATAGACCTTACCAAGGAGGAAGACGACGGCAGCAGCCGGATTGTGTTCAGCACCTACCCCACTATGATGAACCGCATAGACCGCGTACGTCCTGAAGGACGGCGCTTCTACGGTGTGGGCCATTTTGATGTGATTATCATTGACGAAGCGCACCGCAGTGTCTATCAGAAATACCGCGCGCTGTTCGACTATTTTGACGCCCTGTTTATCGGCCTTACCGCTACGCCTAAAGCCGACGGCGATAAGGATACGTACGAGCTTTTCGGGTTGGAAGTCCACAACCCTACCTATGCTTACGAGTTGGAACAAGCTGTGCAGGACCGCTACCTCGTTCCGCCAAAAGCACTGCCTATTCCGCTGAAATTCCCCCGGCAGGGCGTGAAGTATGATGAGCTGAGCGAAGAAGATAAAGCGCGTTATGAAGAAGACTTTATGTCTACCTATGGCGAAGGCCCGGAAGACGTAAGCAGCGGTGCCGTCAATAGCTGGCTGTTCAATGTGGATACCATAAACAAAGTACTGGACTTGCTGATGGAGAAAGGTCAAAAGGTGAGCGGCGGTGACCGCTTAGGCAAAACGATCATTTTCGCCAAGAACCATGCTCATGCGCTGTTTATAGAAGAATGCTTCAACAAGCGCTATCCTCATTATGGAGGGAAAATGCTTTGGGTAATTGACAGCCAAATTGATTATGCGCAAAGCCTGATTGACACTTTCAGTGATCCCGGCAACGGCCTTTTCCGCATCGCCGTTTCGGTAGATATGCTAGACACCGGCATTGATATTCCCGAAGTACTGAACCTTGTCTTCTTCAAGCCCGTACGCAGCAAAGCCAAGTTCTGGCAGATGGTGGGACGCGGCACACGCCTGTGTCCCGACGTGTTTGGGCCGGGCGAAGACAAGACATTCTTCTACATTTTCGACGTGTGCGGGAACATTGAGTTTTTCCGTGCCCAGGTGAAAGAAGAGGAAGCTGCATTACCGATGTCCATCACCGAGCAGCGCTTTCTAATTCGCTTAGAACTGGTTTATCTGCTTCAGCAAAAAAGTAGAAAGACGGAAGGCGAACAAACGCTGGGGGAAAGCTTAATAGCCGGACTGCAAAAAGAAGTTAATGCGCTCACCGATGACGACTTCCGCGTGAAGCGGGTGCTTCGGGAGCTGCACATCTACCAACAGCCCGAAAGCTGGCATTCGCTTTCCCGCATTGCCATTGCAGACTTGGGAAAATTGGCGTCCTTGGTTGGGAATGCGGAAGGCAGTGAAGAAGCCGCACGGCGCTTTGATCTCTTGTGCTATCGGCTGCTGACTGAAATGTTGAGCAGCGGTACGCGCATCGCAAGCTATCAGCAAAAGATCGCGGCTGCTGTGGCCGGGTTGTTGCAAAAACTCCGCATTCCTGCAGTGGCAGCACAAGAGCCCCTCATCTGGGCCACACAAGAACCCGAGTTCTGGCAGGAAGCGAGCGTGGAGCGCATAGAAAACCTCCGGGAAGTACTTCGGGGCCTTATTGCCTATGTAGAAACCGAGCAGAAGCGCAACCTTTATACCAATGTAGAGGATATGCTGACAGGCGCAGTGGAAGAATCCGAAATAATGACCGGCTATTCGCCCTTGGATGCTTACCGTAAACGCATAGAGCGCTTTCTGCGAGAGAATCAGCACCACCTGACGATTCATCGTATCCGCACCGCACAGCCCATTACCCGCGCGGAGCTAGAGGCCTTAGCGCAGATGCTTTATACCCTTGATGGGGAACAGCAAGCAGCAATCAATTTGGAGGATATCACTAAAGGGAAATCACTAGCGGCTTTCATCCGAGGCTTACTGGGTATGGATATCAATGCAGCCAAGGAAGCTTTCGGTGAATTCCTGCAAACTGACCGTTTCAGTTCCACGCAGATTCACTTCATCAACACCATCATCAACGCGCTGTGCAAGAACGGCATGATCGACAGAGGGCAACTTTTTGAGTCGCCGTTTATCAATTTCAGTCATGAAGGATTGAGCGGCGTTTTTGCAGATAACGAGGCGAAAAGAGTGATTGAGATTCTGGATGGTCTGAATGAAAGTGCGATGCAGGAAGTAGCATAAACGACGCTCTCCCCCAAAAGAATTTTCATTGATGGTGAAAGGCCGCTATCAAGGAGCGGGAAAGCCTTTAGAGGAAAGGGTCGCGAAATGGGCCAGACATAGGGAGTGTTTTTAGGAAAGACGAAATTTCCATTTAGCTGCGCAAATAGATTGCACAACTCCCTTTGACATTTACAACTCTCTTGTCAGGAGGCAAATAAATTCTGTAAAAACGCTGGTTAAAATGCTATTCTCAACTCTATGGGCCTATTCTTACAACTCTTAGAAAAGCGGAACATAAATCGCCATGACTCCCGCGCGCTATGGAAGTATAACCTCAGTGACAATGAGTTTCACCACCTAAAAAACCTTTTGAGAAGCACACGCCACTTAAGTGGCCTTGACCCGCGCGACTGTGCGCTGTATTATGCCGAATGGTGGAAGCGTTGTTACGAAGGCGGCGTACCCTCTAAGCAAATGGTTTTTGTGAGCTTTCAAAACAATCCGCTTTTTGATGCGGAAGATTTCTTCCAGCACGCTAAAAAAGGAGCCAAGTTGCTGGGTGTGCGGTGGATGCGCCATGACCGCACGTTTTATTTTAAAACCCTGCTTCAACAGGGCGGCCTGCCTATCCTGCACATCCGCAAAAACGACGGCGCTTACAAAACCTTCCTTTTGCGCATTCTGGCTTTGCGCCCCAAAAACATTGACGATTTTGCCTTTGACGCAACACTCACCTCCCTGCTGCCACTCTCCAGCCGCAACGATCAAGTGTACGAGTGCTGCTTAGCGATTGTGCAGGCCATCTTGAGTGACGGCACAGACCGGCAAGGCCACGCTGAGGTGCTGACGCTTTTAGAAGAAACGGCAGAGCTTACAGAAATCGTACGGGTGCTTCGCGCAGAAAAAGAGCGCCCCACCGAAAAGAAAGCCCTGCGAAAAGTGCGCGCCAGTTGGGTGTTGGAACCGGAGAGAAAGCGTATTCGCCTCTACTTAACCATCGGAGAGTTGAGCAAAAAAGAACTGCTGGCTTTGTGTGGTGAAGACCCGGAAACAGATTTTGGCAGCCCGGAGTATCGCTTGTTCTACAACGATGAACTGCTGTGTAAACTGGTGCGGCGGGGTGATGATACGTATCGGCCTGTGTGGGTAAATCAGGATTCGCTTTTTTGGGAAGCGCAAAGCGCGCTGCCGGAAGTGTATCTGCTGGACATAGAGGGCAACCGCTACGATTGCACGCAAATGATTCCGAACAGTCCGCGGCTGGACCGGCCTACACTCTGGACGCAATACTCGGAGAACCAGTTCCTACTAGCGAGAGGCAACAACACGGAAGAAGCAACGGCCTACCTGCTGGGGCCAGAATCCTGCGACTTGTTGGCGCTGGAGGAAACAGAACTGATTGAGGTAGCTGGCAGTTGCCTTTATTGGACCAAATTTGAAGGCACCCAGAGCGTTCGGCAAAACGAAACGTCCTACCAGTTTTGCACCCATTGCCCCAGTTTTCAGTGGACGTTGCGGGAGGAAAGGCCTTCGTGGATGCAGCGAGCCAATATGCCTGTGTTGCGTCGCAGGCCCCTTATAGACGTAACCGACAAAGAAGGTAAACCCATTAGACCTGTGTCGGTGCGCTGGAAAATCTCCGGTGCGCGCGACTGGCAGCCACTGGGTGGTCCATTGCCGTTAGGTGTTGTCCACTTAAAGATTCAGGTGGGCGAGATGGTAGAGTACGACCGCTGCTACAATATCGGCACTTTTGACCTTTCGGCCTCTAACCAACAGTTCCAGGAAGCCACATTATCCTTGAACGGAGACCCTTTTGACTTTGCGATTGTGGAGCCGAAGGTGCTTTGCCAAATAACAGCCGAAACACCCCAGCGCGTCCATGTCCGGCTGGAGCAGCATGATAGATTTCCGGCTTCGCTGAATGGTCGGATCAGCCTACCCGGGCAACGGGCGTTGCGTTTTGGTTTTTGTGCGCCGTTTAAAGGAATAGCCCTTGTGGATAAAGACCAGCGGATGCTTTCGCAGGAAGAAAACCTATGCGTTTCAAAACTCTACGGTCACCGGATTTTAGTGAACGAAGAGAACGTTATCCTCCGACTTCGGAACAAGAGCAATCCCGTAGTTGCAAGCGTTCATCCCATTTCGCAACGGGTTACGCCCCTGTCGTTTTTTGAGGACAAAATAAATCACCTACTTCGGCTCACCGGGCCGGGCGCACCCGCGCAGATTGCGTTGGAGTTGTGCATCCGCCAAAACGGCAACGAGCGTACCTGCGCTACTTACCACATTTCCCCGTACGAAGGCCAGATTACCTACGAGCAGCGCGAAGATAAAATTCTCGTGAAGAGTAGTGCGGCAGACCATCCCTTATGGGCCATTTCGCTAGACAGTCTCTCCGAAACCAAGGAACTTCAGGCGCTGGAAAAATCAGCGGAAGGCTGGATGCTCTTTCCCGAAAATGAAGAAGCGCGCTACTTTGTTTTTGGGGAAGGCGCTGTGCTGAAACCTACCCTGATAACGTTTAAAAAAGAGGCTGTTTCTGGTGAGAATATTCTGGAAACGGAGGAAGACTTCCCCCCTCAGCGCCAAGAGGAGGAAACGCAGGCGCGCACCCTTCAAATGCGGACTTTGTTGCTTCAAGCAGCCACCCCAGAAGATGAGATTTGGAAGCAATTTTATAACTGCTACCAACTCTGTCTGAAGTACAGTTTGCCCTTAGCTTCTTTTGAGTTGCTGCGGTGTATTGCATGTTCTGGCGAGCTGGCGGCGAAGGCGTTTGTATATCTGCTTTGTTACAGTGAAGAGGAGTCATTTGATGAGGAGATTCAAAAACGCCTAGAAGCAGAACTGGGGTTGTGCTTTCATTGGATCTCCAAAGACGATTGGGGGTTTGCAATGTTTTGGATAGGCTGCTTTCAAAATCCAGAGCTGATGTCTATTGTCATAAGCAACCTAAGTCGCTATTTCAATAACCTCGTTCCCAATACAAGCTTTAGGGCTATCACTAAGTATATTTTAGGAGAGTCACTCTTTCCAACGCCCGGCTTCCATTTGAACAGTGCCATACAGGAATTGCGTACGACTTTGGGAGAACAAGTATTAACCGTGCTGCCCAGAGAACAGCCGAAAATAGCGCTCAAGTTTAAGGAATTGATTCCTGTAAACGAGGGCAATCGCACCGTAAAGATCCTGCTTAAAGCACCAACTGCTGTTGCGCTTTCTATAGCAGGGGAAACACATGATTTATGGAGCATAGATGCTGAAATCGTGCGTCGTAACATTCAGTATTGCTATCAGCTCCACCCACAATGGTATGGACAAGCCATTTGCCACTGTCTGAGCCGCCTTCAACCCTAAAAATCTTAAGAACTCCATGAACTTCCAACGCTTCTACACGAACACCAAGAAAAGGCTGACGGATGCTGCCCTCTCACTTTGGGCTACCGGCGAAGCAAATATGCAGACTTACTTAGGACATATCCTGACCAAGGAAAAGCTTATGGCCGAGCCGGTGATTCAGTCGGCTTTTCCATGGGAGGCGGCTTCGCAACGTTTCGGCGATATGGAAGAGGTATTTGACAAGGACTTTATTAAAGCGCTTAGCGGCATTAAAGACAATGAATTTCGGTTCCCGATAGAGCGCCATCCCTACAAACACCAAGTTGAAAGCTGGGAAAAGCTACTCAGCGAAAACAAATCTATTGCCGTTACCACCGGCACTGGCTCCGGCAAAACGGAGTGTTTTATGCTTCCAGTGCTGTATGATTTATTCAAAAACTGCCGGAATGGAACCGGGGTGAATGCCATCTTCCTGTATCCGCTCAACGCGCTTATTGGTAGCCAGCGCAAGCGGATGCACGCGTGGTGTAAAGCCATTGGCGGCGTTCGCTACGCGGTGTACAATGGACAGACTGATGAAACGTCCAGTGTGTCTGCCGAAAAAGACGCCCAGCCAGAGGTCATCTCCCGGAGCAAGATACGCGAACAGCCTCCGCAGATTTTATTCACCAACCCTTCTATGTTGGAGTACATTCTGGTGCGCAACAAAGACGTTCCCCTGCTTAAAAATTCGCAGGGTAAGCTGCGTTGGATTCTGCTGGATGAAGCTCACACGCTCACCGGCTCCGCAGCTTCGGAAATGGCGCTACTTATCCGGCGCGTTGCGGATGCTTTTGGGGTGGAAACGAAAAACCTGCGGTTTGCCATCACTTCTGCCACCGTTGGCTCCAACCCGGAGAGCTTTCAACAGCTTCAGGATTTTATGTCGCTGCTTTGTGGCATTCCGAAGGAGAATATTGTTGTCATTACCGGAAGCAGAGTATTACCTCAAGAACTCCCTAAACCAACGCAGGCCGCCAAGCAAACAACGGATTGGCTACAGGAAGAAAGACCGGAGACGTTTCATCAAGTGCATTTTCTGCGTAAAGAGTTACTCCGAAATAATGCCCTTTCGCTGAGCGAAATAGGCAAACTGTTGAACACCAGCGGGACGACCACAGAGCGGTTGCGAATCATTGACAAGCTCAGTGAACGTTCTGTGGATGATCACCCTCTTCTTCCAGTGCGCGCCCACTTTTTTGCACGCGGTATTGGTGGCATTTGGGTTTGCACTGACAGAGCCTGCTCGCATCACCAGCAAGATATTATTCCCAATGAAGCCATTGGGCCGATGACTACCATTGCTGGGTCGTTGTGCAACTGCGGTGCGCCTGTGTTTGAGTTGGTCTCCTGTCGCTCCTGCGGCCACCAGCTTTTAGAGGCCGAAAAAAGCCTAGATGCCAGAGGCAACGAAAAATTGGATGCCGTGTCTGCGCTTGTGCAGGATGCCTTTCAGTTTGACCTGCAAGAGCACGAAGAAGACCCTGTAGAAGCATCTGCGGAAGAAAAGCACCCAAGAACAAAGAAGTTTTATTTTACCAGAAAGCTTTCTGGCGCGCCGCTTTTAAAAGCAACTGCTTCCTTTTCCTTAAGCGCAGGAGCCATTGTGGATAGAAGTGGAGACGAATTTGTGTGTATGCACGACGGTGACTCTTGTCCTTACTGCGACAGTGAGATAGAAAATCCCAACCATTTCCGGCTGTCTTCCGCCTTCATCAATCGGGTTTTGGCGGATATCATATTGGAAGAGACCCCCAAAGCTCAAAAGCTTACGAGCGAAATGCTCTGGCAAGGACACAAGTATATTTCCTTTACAGACAGCAGGCAGGGAACCGCTAAAATCTCTGCGCTTATTAATCAGGACAACGAAGCGCGGTGGGTTCGCTCGCAGGTTTTTCACAAGTTGTGTGAAAAAGTAAAACTATGGGAGGAGGAAAACGTTGCGGGTTCTGAAGACGAAATACAAGAAGCAATTAAGCAGTTGGAGGCCGAGCTAGCCAAAACCACGCTCCCGCTCCTGCGAAACCAAAAACAGAAAGCTCTTGATGCCTTAAAAGAACAGCAGACAGGCAAAGGAGATGCACGGGAAAAAGTGGCGCTCAATTGGAAAGATTTGAAGGAATATCTCGTTTCACGGCCCGACTTCTTCAATCTTTTTAAGGGCAACAACCCAGGCGATAACAACCCTCTTGCGAAGGAGCGTTATCTGGATGCCATCCTCTACGACCAATTTGCGTTGCGTCAGCCGCTGATGCGTTCTTTGGAAAATTTGGGTCTGGTAAGCCTCATTTATCCAAAACTGCAAGACGCACCACTGCCTACCGCCGCGCGTGTACTGAATATTACACAACCTGAGTGGCAGTCCCTTTTGAAAATAGCCGTGGACTACGTTGTGCGTTTACGCTACCATTTCAATGTTTCTAATTCAGTATTGCCTTATACAACAGGCAATTTGAGGAGTGTGCCTGTTTTTAACCCGGATGCGCGCGAAGTGGACGTAAGACGCTGGCCGCGGTTTGATAAAACACACCCGAACCGATTGGCTTTGTTGCTGTGTGCGGGATTAGGCTGGCACCAGTTGAATGACATAGATGCAGAAAGGGAGGACCAGCTCAACGCGCTGCTAGAGGACCTATGGAAGGTCATTAAAGTAAGAGTCCTGGATGAATTTGGCAACGGCTACAAGCTCTATCTGGAAAACGCCTCTGCTTTTAAACTGTCCTCAACAGTATGGCTTTGTCCAGTCAAGCGTCGTCTGATTGATGCCCATTTCCGGCACTATTCGCCTTGGATAAAGGGTCGTCTCCACCCTGATAATATTAATCATTACAGGATAAAAAAAGAGGTGTCCATACCGCTGATGCCTTTCCCTTTCCATTTGGATGCGGAGAAGAACCCACAAATAGGACGGACGCGTGCGTGGATTGCGGAAAACGCTTTGCATATGCGTGAGCAAGGGGTTTGGAATAACTTGCACGAACAGGTCATCCTAAACCAACCGCTCTATCTTGCCGGCGAACACTCTGCTCAGCAATCCGACAGCCGGTTAAAGACGCTGGAAAATGAATTTGAACGGGGAAAGTTGAACGTACTCAACTGCTCTACCACAATGGAAATGGGCGTAGATATTGGCGGCATTTCTACGGTGGTAATGAATAATGTTCCGCCTGCACCAGCCAACTATTTGCAGCGGGCAGGGCGAGCAGGACGGCGGGCCGAGGCAAAATCAACTGCCTTCACTATCTGTGCCCCCAATCCGGTGGGCCTCCAGGTAATGGCCAATCCTTTATGGGCATTAAGACACCCTATCGCACCACCTAGCCTTTCGTTTCACAGCAGTGCGGTAATCGCACGCCATGTAAACGCCTTTTTTCTAGGCCATTTCGTGCAAACGGATGCCATTCAAGGCTTAAACGTGCGCATTAAAGTTCAGAACTTCTTTTTGGACGAAGGTGGCTTTGCCTCGCAATTCTTGCTTTGGTTGCAAAATGGAGAGGCCGATAGTTGCAAAAATGCACTCAAGCCTATTCTGCAAAATACGCCTTGGCGTGACCACACTTTTTCCTTTCTGCTGAGTAAGGCCACCAAACATTTTGAGGACGTATATGGGGCAACAACTCAAAAGCAGTTGGCACTAGAGGAAAAGCTCAAAATGCTGGAGCGGGATTTTGGGGAAGATTCGCCTGCCTACAAAGCTGTAAAATATCAAAAGCAGCAGTTCCAGGATAAGGATGCTATCAGCTTTATGGTGGAAGAAGGCTTTTTGCCAAGTGCAGGACTTCCTACCGGCATTGTGGAATTTGATACCCTCACCATCAGCGAGTTGGAGGAAAAAGGAAGAAACAATCAGCGAAAATCATCCAAACCCTCTTACTTTATTACGCGGGCGCTCTCCGAGTTTGCACCTGGCAAAAACGTAGTGATAGACGGGAAAAGCTACCTATCAGCAGGTATTATCCTAAAGGACGAACACGGCAAACAAGCAGAGCGGGAAATCATTCAGTCGTGCCGAAAATGTGGCTACCAACGCATCTTAGAAGCTGCTCAAGGACAGGCAATCAGCCAAAACTGTCCCCATTGCGAAGAGCAAAACACCTTTACCGGCTTGAGCTTTAAAAGCAAAAATCTGCGAAGTGGGTACACAGAAATGATTCAGCCCGCCGGTTTTGCGGTGGATATCTACCAACAGCCCAGCAGGAACATAGAAGACCGAACAGGTTACGTCCAATACATTGACCCGCTCCTGTTGAACGTGAAGCCTTGGTTACCTGAAAGTCCATTGCTTTACGAAATCCGAGACAGTGAAGAAAATGGCGAAATCGTGTTCTACAACACCGGCGCGGGCGACGGATACGCCGTTTGTTTGCATTGTGGCAGAACCGCCTATGATAAAGATGCGCTTGCCAGCCACAAACGGTTGAGAGGCGGCAAAGGTGAAGAACAAACGACTGCCTTTTGCTCCGGAAATGAAAACTCCTATGCTATTAAAGAGCACGTCATCTTGGGCGGAAGATTCCGCACCGATTATTGTGAACTTCGGTTACGCGAGGAGAACGGTTCTTTTAATGTAAAAGATGAAACGCTTCTTTATACGCTTGGCGCGGTGCTTTCCAAAGAGTTAGCACACTATCTGACTGTAGAATCGGATGAGATTGGCTTCGGTATCAAGAAGTATGAAAAGTTCACGACCATTTTCTTTTTTGACACAGCCAAAGGGGGCGCGGGTTACACCTCGCAACTTTCCTCGTACCTCTGGAAAATCATTCAGATTGCGCAGCAAAAGTTGGTGTGCGAGTGCGATAGGGCCTGCACAAAATGTCTTATAGACCGGAATACCCAGTGGCATTTACCTCAATTAGACCGGAAGAAAGCACTGGAATGGCTTCAAAAAGCGGCAGACGTAAAAGTGCCTGACACGTTAAGTAGGCAGTATCCCGGCTTACAATTGGCAACAACGCCTTTGCGCAATGAGATTCTGAAGCACCTAAACAGCAATCAATTAGAACACGCATATCTCTATGTTTCTAATAATTTAGGAAATTGGAATACTTCCGAATTGGCACTTTTAGATGCACTTCGCCAACGGGTGAAAGTAAGTCTGGTTATGCCACCCCTTTCCGGTTTTTTATCGGAGGAGGATCAGCTAACACTCCTTCAAGCGCAGGCTTGGTACACTGTACTGACAAGCAAAATAGATCCCAATGCGCCCCTACACCCTGTTTGTAAGATGCAGTTTCGCGATGGCGCACTTATGTCTTTTTTAGCAGTTGCACATGAAGAGGATCTAAACGTAAATTGGGGACGGCTCAAAGAAGGACTACTCTACAAGAAGAGCGAGGAAAGTTTAGAGGCCTTTTCCGAACCCGATTTGCGTATCCACAACCAACGCATCCACGAGGCGAAGATTACTACAGATAAACCTGTCTCTTCAGACAGCGTTGCCGACTTGGTGCTAACCGAACTGGGGAAGAAGGTTGACCTCAAAGCACTTATGGAAGGGCAGTCTTTTCACCTCACCTATAGCGATCGCTATATGAGGACACCTTTTGGTGTGATATTGCTGATTCAATTTATCCAGCGGTTGCAGGCACGGCTTGGCTTTGAGATAGATTCCTTTACCTTTCAGGGCCATGATTTTAGGGAAGATAAAACGCCTTATCGGCTCACACATAATTATCCTGATGGGGAGGCAAGGAATGAAGCCATTTGCTCTTTCGCAGCCCAAATAGGTATTCCAAAGGTATCTGCGCAGAACACTCCTCTTCCGCACTACCGCTCCTTAGAGCTTTACAACCAGAAGGCAAAAATAATTTTACGCCCCGACGGTGGCATTGAGCATGGCTGGAGTGTAGCACGCATTTCGTCAAAAACGTCCTTTTTTGATGCTTCGGCTACGAAGGTTTTGGAAATAGATAAGAGAGATACCAACCCATTGCTTTATACGCTTTCCATAGCTCAAAATAACCCAGAGCATTTAGCGAGATGAAACTCCGGAAATCTGGTTGATCTTAGTACTTGTAGAACGCGCTGACTCTACAGTCTACACATAGCGTTCAGCAACTTTAATCTATACCTATTAGATGCCACAGCTTAAAGCCTCTGCCTTCTCCGAACCAGTTCGCCAAGCGTTACTTCGCCGTTGTGCTGAAGAGTCAGCGTCTTTTTCCGGGAAAGTGGAAGGGCTGTTGGAGCAGCTAAGCCTTTTTCATGTGGAGGGCCTCAGCACGTCGAGGCCAATGGCAGGGATATTCGCCATTGCCTACAACATACTTTCCCGGGGTGCGCCTACAATGGCAAGCCCACGAACGGAAGAATTACTGGCAAAGACCTTTAAATACACAACACATGATGATTCAAAAGAAGGAATTATCCGGTATGACTGGCAGGAAGGAACAGTTCCCGATGTTTTTGTCAATGGTGTTGTGAATGCCCTTCATGTCATTCTTCCACAAAGCAAAGCCAGCAAACTACGCATCAGTAAAGCCGGCTTGGAAAGCAACTTTGAGAGGGCCTTTATTGGAGAATACATCAGGGAGGAACAGGCTTATCTGCGTCAACTTTTTGCGCGACAGCGGCCACGCGCCACATTGGGGGCAGCAGCCGGAAACGAAGGCCGTGTGGATTTCTGCTTGGAGATTCCTTACCTGAAATGGCGTACCGTAAACCGCTATGGAAAAGACCACTTCATTCGCTACAAAGAACAGCATGTTGTGGAGGTGGACGGCGAGCGCTACCACAAAAAAGCAATTGATGAACTTAAAGATTTTGCTATCGCTGGTGAAGGGAGAGCTATTCACCACATACGGGAGTTTAATGCTTCTAATGATGCGCAAGCGTTCCTTAGAAGCGTTAGTGCGAACGACTACGTGCAGAAGTTGGCGGCTTTGTACAAAGAGGAAAAACCTCTGACTCATGCGCATTATTGCCACGCCTTCTTGCCTACGGCGATTGCACGGATGCAACTCGCCTTATTAGAATGGCTACATACAATTCCGTCTGAAACGCCTTCGCTGAAAATAGCTGTCATTGAGCAAGATATTCCAGCGGCAAAGCAGGCTTGGAAAGAGTTGAAGGAACTACTCTATACACTGGATGAACTTGCAGAACAGCCTACACACATTCCAGCGATTGAGCTAATCGTCTTCACCAATGACTGGCTCGGTAAACTGATACTGCAACCCGAAGCAAAAGCCATTTCCGAGTTTACGGACGAAGGATATGATGCCGTTTTTGACTTGGCTTTGCTTCAACGGTTGGACGTGTTTGAGTCGCCCGTAGCAGCAGAGAACCTTATTCTCATCCGCAGTGCCCATTACAAAGAACCCGGACTGCAAGATTCCATCAAAGATGCACTTCCGGTTCTTTTCAAAAACATTGGCGTTGCGCAAAACGACGGCTCTTTTCTTCCACAAGAGGCAGCCGTAGTCCATCTACGAAAGTTGCTTTCCCTGCTTTTCCGGAAAACCGACTTCCGAGAGGGACAGCTTCCGATTCTGGCGCGTGCCTTGCGGCGCAAGTCTGTGATAGGACTGCTACCTACGGGCGGCGGTAAGTCGCTTACTTACCAGTTTGCGGCTATGCTTCAACCAGGGATTACACTAGTAGTAGATCCTATTAGAAGTCTTATGCTAGACCAACACCGGGGCCTTAATGACATTGGTATTACCCGTAGCTTGTTTATCAACTCTGTATTGTCGACTGCTGAGAAACGAGAGGCGCAAAAAGAGCTTGCAGCGGGGAGAGCTCAGTTGGTGTTCATCTCCCCGGAGCGGCTAGTGATTCAGGAATTCCGGGACTGCCTCGCTCAAACGCAAGAGGCAGGCTTTCATTTTGCTCACTGCGTGATTGACGAAGTCCACTGCCTTTCGGAATGGGGACATGATTTTCGAACGCCTTATCTACACTTGGGTATCAACGCACGGGAATTCTGCAAAACCTGCGACGGGAAAGAATTACCACTATTTGGATTGACAGCTACCGCTTCGTTTGACGTGCTGGCAGACATTGAACGAGAACTGGAGATAGACAAAGAAGATGGTCATGCCGTCGTGCGTCATGAAAACACCGTACGCAACGAAATATTCTTCAGCATTCAGGAAGTAACAGTGCCTGTGGATGTAGATATGATATACAACAGGCAGGAACTCCAAGGAAAGATAGCGTTGGAAAAACGGTCACTGTTAGAGAGTGCAGTTCACAAGAAAAAATCTTCTTTGCAGAAGTACCAGGAAGAAGCAACGCTTCGGGAGAGAGTACTGCCTAATGCCTATGAAAACTACCTACCCGATTTTGAGCGCGAGAAAGGCTTGGATGCCTATGTAACGAAAGCGATAGGCCGTCTCTTGAAAGACGCCGATGTGCCACTCCAACAACAGCTAGACGGTAGATACAACTACGGCAGTATTGCATTCGCGCCACACCGCAGAGGCGACTATGGAGTGCATAATCTGTTCTTAGCAGTTGCCGGAAATGGTGAGACAAAAGGTTATTTTATGGGTGCAGGTGATGACAGAGAGGGGGAAAGAATTGTCAATCACCAAGACGAATCCATCAAGCACATGGATGCTTTCATTACTGGAAAAGCGTCGTTGATGTTTGCCACAAAAGCTTTCGGCATGGGCATTGACAAGCCGGATGTTCGCTGGACGTATCACCTGAACATTCCCGGCAGCATAGAGTCGTTTGTTCAGGAAGCAGGCCGCGCCGCACGCGACGGCAAAGTAGCACTGGCAACGGTTTATTTCAACCGACAGCGCTTTACCCGCTTGGGTGATGCAGACGCTTACAAGCTAGATACAGACGGTGCCTTTCTGCCTGATCGCGAGATTCTAGATTTCTTCTACCGACTTTCGTTTCAGGGTGCGATAAAGGAGACTGTGATTTTGGATGAACTTCTTACTCGGATTCTACCACCAAGAATCAGCCGACTCCAACTACTGGCAAATCAATTTGCTGCTGTACATGGGTTGAAAGAGATAGATGCCAATCCTCGGACAAGTAATGCGGAGAGAAAGGTCTACGTCAAAATAGACGGAGAGGAGGTGGGCTATCTGAACATCACTCCCAATGGTATTGTGCCTATGTACACGCCTGCGGGTTATGAATCTGTAGTTGGTCATTTCCGGGATCATCTGCGTGATAGTGTAAAAGCAGCAAACGATGTTGCCTTTTGGCTTGCACTAGGCGCAGTGGTGGAAAGTGATGTGCCTTACGGAGGCATAGAAACCCTGCTATCTGTAAAGAAAGAAGTGCGCCTCACCATTCCATTCCAAAACAAGTATTATCCCACTACAAACAGAGTCACAAAAGAGAAAATTATTTCGTCGGAATTGCGGCAAAAGCTCAAAGACTGTGCACTGTTTAAGAAGCTTATCGAAGAAGGCATTTACGCAAATGATGCTATAGACTTTCGTGTAGAGCATTCACTGAGGACAAGTCACTCTTTTCATGAATTTGTAAATGGCTTCGTGAATGATTCATCTCCGGGTTTGCAAGAAAAAATCTTTACCAATAAGGAGGTACAGCAAGTGTATAGTCTTCCTCGGAACGGGCAGGATACAGCGAAAGCAATTTACCGACTCACCACGCTAGGTATAGTAGACAGCTATACTATTGATTACCAAAATAATTGCTTTGAAATTCTATGCAGACGAAAGAAAGAAGGCTTTTACCTCAATGAGTTGGAAAGAGTTATTAGCAGATACAGCAGCGCTAAAGACGCAGCCCAAATAGTCAGCGGTTACCGGCAGAAATACAAGAGCAGTGAACAGTCGGAGATGCGCTATTGTCTCGAGCGTCTCACTGAATTTGTGTACGCTAAGATTGCGGAGAAACGTCAGCTTGCTATGAACGACGTGGTGCGTCTTTGCGAATACGCGCTCCAAATCAAAGAGCCCATTGAGCAGTCGGAAGCGATTAAATCTGAGGTGTATTACTACTTCAATGCGAAATATGCCCGACCGGAAAACGAAGCCGTTCTAGAAAATGGAAAGAAAACTCCTGCTTGCTTGTTGAAGCGGAGGGACGATGAAGCGGAAGTGGTTGCAGACGAATTTATCGATCTCTTAGATACGGACATAACAGGCAGCTTCAAGAACAATCTAAAACACCTGCGCGGAGCTGCGCAACGAAGTATTAATGCTTACCCCAATTTTGCTGCCGCCTATTTTTTACGTGCCTACTGTCTTATTGTTCAAAGCGAAGAAACCAACACCCAACTACTAGTTGAGAACGCAATCGAGGACCTGAAGCGAGGAGTACGCCTGCTGCAAAACCAAGTAAGCACTGAGCAACTCACCTCATTTCTGAGTAGCCTCCAACAAAAGATTGAAGCGAAAGTGAGAGAAGTAGATGTCGCTGAAATCTTTCAGTCGTTGGATGATGAAGTGCTTCTAGAGTATCATTACGACTGGCTCAAGCAATTTCACACGCACTTTTTAAAAAAAACCTGATATGCCTTCCCAAGCCGTAACCGAAGGTCTCCTTAAACTGCAAAGCAAGTTGTTAGAACTGGAACCAGCCATTGAGCATACACGAATTGCCCAAGAAGCGACGGAACTAGTTCGCACTATTGGAGACTCGCATCACAAGCTTCTTACAGAGACGGGCAAGAAGCTTGATGGTCATCTTACGCAATCACAGGTCATTTGTGAGAGAGCCTATGAGAAGTTGAAAGGTGTACCAGCCTTGATGCAAGATACATTGTTAAGCAATCTGGATACTGTACAGGAAAAACTGGACAGCGCACGAAAAGAGCTAGAAAGAAATCTTTCTGGAATCACGAAGAGCTTCCAAGAAAATCTTACGAGTATTAGCAATATTCACGCTGATAAAGTTGACCACCTCAACAAGTCAATAGACCTAAGGACAGGGGAACTGAATGCAGCTAGTCAAAACATAGTGGCACAGATAAGCAGCATTCAGGGAACTGCAGATCAGCTCAAAGCTTTTGTCCGCCAATTGGCAGACATCAATCTGCCTCTGCGACTCGACAAGCTAGATGCTACTGTAGCCGCTATTAATATCGGAATCCAAAATCAGCAGACTTCTGTTACAAAGCTGGAGGAAAAAATCACCAATACACTGAGCGGGCTGACAGCCGATTTTGCGCAATCCCAACAAAAGCTTTCTGAAGAACTTCTTGTTTCCGCTCAGAAAAGCAAATCAAGGCATAGTACTTCTATTATACTGGGAGTATTGGGATTTATAGCAGTGATTTTAGTGACATGGTGGCTTAATAAGCCCTAAGTCGCAACGTCGCTGTAAATGATCCACTCTATAAGTTAGCTCGTCATCAATCTATTCCGCCTTGTTCTATAGGTATGCAAGTACCCTCGCTTGCTTTCTTCGCTCAAGAACGAGCGACTAATAAGCGATTCAACTGCAGATTGATTAATCAGAAAAGGAACGATCAGCTTTTCAATCCGACTTTCTAAAACGCCAAGCCGACGTCCAAATTCTACAAAATCGGCCTTACACGCATAACCGCGTATTTGTCGCTTTTCACTTTGGAATTTGTCTTCAAAAAGTCCATTGTTTAAAGCAAAGTCTGTATCATCTACATGAAGGCGAGTATTAATCAAATCGTAGGCGGGACTTATCCGGTAATCACCTGTATCCGATTCCAGAAGGGAGAAGTTTTTGAGGTGCGCATCACCATTTGCATACAGGTAATTGAACAACACCAGCACAAAATATTTTTCAATCTCTACCCGCCAGGCTGGAACGTATTTCTGAATCAGTTTACCAGCGGATTCGTAGTTGAATTCATACTTAAAATCAGGACCGGCACTTTGCGTCGTTTTACCTGCAAGCGTAGCAAAATCCTCTTTACCCCTTTGTTGTCCGTCAGGTTTTACATCAAAGCGCTTAGTGAGGTAAGCAGGTGCCCATCCTTGAAAAATATTAGGACGGCCTCAGCGGTTTCAATCCCGTAAACCTGTGTGGCTAATTGCATCGTGAGATGCTCATTGGCGGGCACCTGAGACACTCTTTTTAGGTCACGCGGAATCGGCTTCAGGATATAGGTACCACGCTCCCCTACCTCTGTAAGGCGCAATTTGTTTTTGTCTAAAACCAGACTCAGCTTTTCCTGTACGCCAGAGATAGAAATCCGCTTGCGATTCTCTATAAAAAGAGCTTCTACTTCTTCGTTTTGATGTGACGGATCGTAGGGAAGAATATGGCTTACTTTCTTACCGCCAAACATGCGACGCAGCACGCGCGGACTATAAGTACTAAAGCCTTCAGCAAGTAATCCTGGACAGCGATCAAGTTCGTAGGGATTCATGCTTCAGATTCTATGGGCTTAACAGTTATGGCTCCAATCGTGTCCCACTGTGCGGTAGCGAGTAACAGGCCAAAAGAATCTTCTTCGTCAATCTTCCATTGCAGGCTTTGCAGCTTCCGATTCACGCCTTCACTTAGCATATTGAAAAAGAACGGAAATAGGTATTCACTGCTGTGTTCTGAAGCTGTTTTAGGGAGAGTCAGGCTCACGGCTGGAAGGGTGGCATCAGCGAGATAAGTATCGTGATAGCGAAAAGTATATCGCTGTCTATTTTCCTCCGTTAGAATGCCCGCTTCTATACCATTGCGATAAACGATGGCCTTCCTCATAGCGAGTCTGGGCTTTTGACCTCTAGACGAATTTCCAAGCCAAGCACCTCGATGATTTTTTCCAAGATTACTAATGTAGGATTAGCTTTTCCGCGTTCAAAAGCACTTAACCAGTTCACACTTACACCTGCCAATTCCGCGAGGTGCGGCTGGGTAATTCCTAAGCTTTTCCGTTGGCTTTTGATTTTTTGACTAAATCGCTCAACTAACATTATCGTGTGGTTTAGGTGTAAAAATAGGATTAGCACGATCATTTTTAGCCCAAAATCACACTAAAATGGTTTTTCCGAGAAGAATACAAAGCTTTAGGTGACTATAAAATTGCTTTACTTGCCTCATCAAGCACATCATTTTCAAAACTGTCTAGGTAGATCTGCGTCGTCTTTTCGCTTGTGTGCCCAAGTGCCTGACTTATAACTCCGATTGGTTGACCACTCTTTTTAAGAGCTGTTGCATATGAATGTCTTGCTACATAACTGGTGATGTTAATCTCCTCCATCCCAATCGCTTCTGCAATTGATTTCAGGTCTTTATTGACCTGACGCAGCACCTTTTTGATGCGGTTGCGAATTGAAACTTCTGTTGGAAAATTCGGGTTCAGAATCGGGAAGATGTAACTGTCCTGCCCAGCATAATAATGCTCTTTGTAGTAAGCTAGAATTTCTTGCGCAGGTTCCAGCAACCCAATACTGTACTGCTGCTTCGACTTAGTTCTGGTGTAGTGTAACCTGCCATATTGAATGTCCGACCACTTCAGCCGTGCCATATCGTTGAAGTTGATACCCCGGTTGTAGTAGCTGAACATAAAGTACTGCTGAGAGTGAAATACCTGTGTGCCCGGCTCTGTAGCATACTCCCGTATTCTATGGATGTCTTCTTTAGGCACAGCACGCTTTCGGGTTTTTGGATTGCGAAACTTGGTGAAGCCATACTGATTGAAAGGGTCAAAGTCCTTTTTGACCATGTCCTCTGCCTTGGCCATATTGACCAAGCGTTGAAAGGTGCGCATATAGACCGAGCGAGTCGTAAGCTTGTTCCCTCTGTTGATACAGAAGTCTTCAAACTTGCCCAAGAAAGCAGGCGTGATATCAGAAAAAGAAAAATCAGCACCATTCCGGAACGATGTGAGTACGTTTCGGGTATTCTTGAACACCTCTGCAGTACCCAATTTCTGGTTCTCTTTTAGTTGTTGGAATACCTGATTGAAATACTCCAGCACCATCATTTTAACGGGCTTCTTTTTCTGTAGGTGTGCTTTAAGTTGCTCAGAAGAGAGGTCCGTATCCTCACTATCTGCTTGCATTAATAGATGAAGACATTCCTTCTTTTTGGCTTCAATAGTCAGCAGGATTTCGTGGTAGAAGGGATGCTTCCTTTTGGGCTGGTTTAGCTTGTTGTCCCACTGCGCAGGACTAGCATAAAAACCAGTCGAAATAAAGCGCGCTTTGCGATCTTTAAGGATGCGCAGGTAAATTGGATGTTCACCTTGTTTATTGGTTTTCTGAGTACGCAGAATAGTCTGAATGGTGGACATAAAAGAGTACTAGTAGATTTTGGGTACAACAAAATGGGTACAACATAGGTACAACATTTGGGCTAAAAATCCAAAAACAGAAGCAAACAAAAATAAATAACTACTGCGTAAAGTGCTGATTTTCAGCAAAAACAGAAACAAAACAAAATATCTAAAACCTAAATTTCCTTGCATGGGGTGCATGGGGTCGCTGGTTCGAATCCAGTCGTCCCGACAGAAACGAAAGAAAAGCCCAGTCTGAAAAAGGCTGGGCTTTTAGTTTAAAGTCCAATGCAGTGCTTCTGGAAAATGGCAAAACCAATCAGGCATAGGAGCTGAGACAAGGGAAGCAGACTTAGTATTCTAACAATCCAGAAGCTAAGCTATTGCAATACTTCCCGCAAAAACAACAGCGTGTGCTGCCAGGCGCGTTTCGCCATGGTGGGGTTGTAGTCGGGCGATTTCGGATCGGTAAAGGTGTGTTTGGAATACGCGTAAGTGATGAGTTGCCAGTCTGCTTTGCCTTCGTTCAACTCTTGTTGCAGCTTCTGGAGTTGCTCCGGTGTTACGCTTTGGTCTTCGGCGGGATTTTCCACCAAAATCTTTACCGGCAGTGGGCCATTCTTCCGGTTTGGGTCTTTTGCCAAGCCGCCGTGGATAGAAACCACCCCTTGCACGGGCAATTGTCCGCGGGCGGCTTCCAGTGCGCCGGTTCCGCCAAAACAATACCCGATAACCGCGATTTTATCCTGCTCGGCACCGGCCTTTTTCAACTGCTCCAGCGCCAGCGATATGCGTTTTTGATACAAGGCAAAATCTTCCTTGAATTTTCCGGAAATAACCTTTGCTTCTTCGTTGGTTTTGGGGATATGGCCTTCACCGTAGATATCGGCTATGAACGCCACATAGCCTTCTTTTTCCAGCGCCCGTGCGGCGTCTTTGGCCTCGTCGTCAATGCCTTTCCAGGCAGGCAAAACCAACACACCGGGTAGTTTTTTTCCGGCATTTTCCGTTACCAGCCCGTTTAATAGCTGCGGACCATCAGCGTAGGAAACGGGTTTCAGGTTTTGAGCGGTTGCATTCATAAAGGTGCCGGCAAGAAGGGTCGCAAAAAGTAGTTGTTTCATGGTTTTTAGGTGGATTTTCCGGAATTTTCAGGGCTACCCGACTTCAGCTTTTTCATAAAATCACTAAAGGCAGGGGCAAAATCCTCAAACAAAGGGTGTTTCCGGTTGCGGATCATCACTTCGCTGAATAATTTCAGGCCAATGGCAAACTCGGTTGCGTCGCTTTCCTGCTCAAAAAGCTGCCGGTCTTTCAACCGGTCTATAATCGCGAAAATGTTGTCGTGGTTGGTAAAATCCAGCTCAACCGCCGGCTGGCTCACCGGATTGTTTTGATTGTCCTGGGTGTATTGAAGGGTCAGATGGTAGTGATGTACTTTCTTTTCCATGGAAAAATGAGATTTAAATTATCCGGTAAAATCGTTGCCGGAACGACACAAAAAAACGACTGCTTTTCATATAAAGCAGCCGTTCTGATTCCGGAAATTTCCGGAAAAATACACTCTTATAATTACCGGTTCATCGTTGCCAGAAACTCTTCATTGCTCTTGGTGCCTTTCATTTGCTGAAGCAAAAAGTTCATGGCCTCGTCGGGGTTCATGTCGGCGATGTGCTTGCGCAGAATCCACATTTTGTTTTGAATGGCTTCGTTGAGGAGCAAATCATCGCGGCGCGTGGAGGAGCCCACCAGGTCGATGGCCGGGAAGATGCGGCGGTTGGCGAGCTTGCGGTCGAGGGCCAGCTCCATGTTGCCGGTGCCTTTAAATTCCTCAAAAATCACCTCGTCCATCCGCGAGCCGGTGTCAATCAGCGCCGTGGCCAGAATGGTGAGCGAGCCGCCGTTTTCAATCTTGCGGGCGGCACCAAAAAACTGTTTAGGCTTTTGCATCGCCGTCGCTTCTACCCCACCGGAAAGCACTTTTCCGGAACCCGGTGCTACGGTGTTGTGGGCGCGGGCCAGGCGGGTGATGGAATCCAGCAAAATCACTACGTCGTGGCCTACTTCGGCGAGGCGCTTGGCTTTTTGCAGGGCCATGGTAGAGACTTTCACGTGCTTGTCGGCCGGCTCGTCGAAAGTAGAGGCAATCACCTCGGCGCGCACAGAGCGCTGCATATCGGTTACCTCTTCCGGGCGCTCGTCAATCAGCACCACCATCAGATACACTTCCGGGTGGTTGCGGGCAATGGCGTTGGCCACTTCCTTCAGGAGCATGGTTTTACCCGTCTTGGGCTGCGCCACGATCAGTCCGCGCTGGCCTTTGCCGATGGGGGCAAAAAGGTCCATGATGCGGGTGCTGTGGGAGCTCATGCCGGTGCTGAGGTCCAGCTTTTGGTAGGGGTTCAGCGGCGTCAGGTATTCAAACGGCACGCGGTCGCGCATTTCCTCCGGCGACTTGCCGTTGATGGTTTCCAGCTTGGTGAGCGTGAAATATTTTTCGCCTTCGCGGGGCGGGCGGCACTGGCCTACCACCGTATCACCGGCTTTCAAACCCAGCGTTTTAATTTGCTTGGGTTCCAGAAAAACGTCGTCGGGTGAAGACAGGTAGTTGTAGTCTGAGGATCGCAAAAAGCCGTAGCCGTCGGGCATCAGTTCCACCACGCCTTCCGCTTTCACAATACCGTCAAATTCCACTGGCGGTGGGGGCGGCGTGCGTTGTTGCGGTTGCTGGCGAATCTCGTTTTGCTGTGGACGGGGCTCACCGCCTTGCTGCTGCGGCGGCCGCTGCTCCGGTGTGCGTTGGTCGCGGGAAATGAATTCTCGGCTTTGTTGCTGCGGTGTAGCGCTTTGCCCAGGCACCTGCTGGGGTTGTTGGGGAGCTGGGCGACCATCGCGCTGAAACGACTCCCGCTGTTGCGGGCGCTGCTCTGTTGTTTGATGGCGCTGGTCAGGGGTTGCCTGCCGGCCTTCCTGCATCGGCGACTGCTGCCGCTGCTGCTGTGGGGCGGGTTGCTGGCCTGGGCGCGGCTCGCCTTGCTGCTGTTGAGGCCGTTGCTGCTGTTGCGGCTGTCCGTCGCGCGGCGGTCGGTTGTCGGGGCGCTGCTGAAACTCGCGTTGTTGGGTTTGCGGATGGGGCAATCCTTCGCGCGGAATGCCGGTATCACGGTGCTGCGGGTGGCCCTGCTGGGTCCGTTGAGGGGCTTCCGGACGCGGGCCACGTTGTTGAAAGTCCCGTTGCGGCTGTCCTTGTTGCGGAGGTTGCTGGGTTGGCTGGGTGCGTTGACCTTCCGGCTGGGTACGGTCGGCAGGGTTTTGCGAGCGCTGTTGCGTCTGGCCTTGCGGTTGCCGTTGTTGCGCTTCGCGCGGAGCCTGGCCTTCGCGGGGGTGGCGTTGGGGCTCGCGGGGTGTAGTGTCGGAAGCCGGCCGCGGCGCTTGTTGGGGTGCTTCCGGGCGGGCGGGCTTTTCCTCTGGCGCAGTGATAGCGGCGGCAGCTGGTGCATTGCCGGCGGCTTCGTCGGCGTGCTGCATATTGCCCCGCTCCTGTTCGCGGGATACCTCGGCCCAGTCGGCAGCTACGGCAGTATCCACAGCTTTTTCAGAAGGCGTTTCCGGCCCTTTAGCTTTCGGGCGGGCAGCTTTTCCACGGCGGGGCTTTTCAGCGGGCTTCTCGGTTGCAGTTGCGGTTGTATTTTCCGGAACGGCGGCGGTATTTTCCGGGATTTCCGGTGCTGCTGCGGCTTTGGGCTTGGCAGCTTTGGCGCGGCGTTTTTTCACCGGCCCGGGGCCTGCTTCGGCTGCGTCGTCGGTGATGATAACCGGTGCTTCGGGGTCGGGCGGCGGAATGGCGGCGGCTATCGCGGGCGGCACTTCCACGGGTTCGCTGGCTTCGGCCGGTACCTCTTTGGCTTTGGCGGGGCGGCCCCGGCGCTTTTTAATAGGCGTTTCTTCTTCGGCAGGGGCGTTTTCGACCAGGGCGGCTTCTGTGGCCTTCGAGAAAGAAGATTTAGAGGCAGGGCGCACCGCCTGCTGATCCAGAATTTTATAAATCAGGGCCTGTTTTTCGAGGTTTTCAAAATCAGAAACCTCCATTTCGCGGGCAACGGCAGCCAGCGTCTCAGCAGTCATCTCGCTGAGCTTTGCATAATCGTACGGCATGAAAAAATGACGTCGGTAATAATAAACAACTAAAAAAAGGAAATCGCTTCCGGCGCAAATCCTGCCCTGATCTCTATTTAAAAAAGAGGGAAGGCTTTTGGTAAAATTTTCCGGAAAAAGAAATAACGAAAGCGGGTGGAGCGGAAAAATTAAAATCTGCGCAGCAAATGCCTTGCAACAACCATACCTCCATCCAAAACGATAAGCAATGTTACGACGGAAATGAATTTCTCAAACCAAAAAATTTTGCTGTCGCCCTATCTTAGCCTCATGAAATTACTTTCCGGAAAAACAGCCCTCGTCACGGGTGGATCCCGCGGCATCGGCGAAGCCATCGCCAAACTTTTTGCCCAGCACGGCGCCAACGTGGCTTTTACTTATGTGTCGAGCGACGAAAAAGCCCGTGCCCTGGCCGATGAACTGGCCCAGAACGGCGTGACGGCGAAAGCCTATAAAAGCGATGCGGGCGACTATGCGGCTGCCGAAAAACTGGCTACCGACGTGGCCACCGACTTTGGCGCACTGGATATTTGCGTGAATAATGCCGGTATCTCGCGCGACAACCTGTTGTTGCGCCTTTCGCCGGAGCAGTGGGACGAGGTGATGGCCGCCAACCTGAGATCGGTGTATAACCTTACCAAGCAGGTGATTCGCCCCATGATGAAGGCGCGCGCCGGATCCATCATCAACATGAGCTCTATCGTGGGCATCAAAGGCAACGCCGGACAGGCGGCCTACGCGGCGTCTAAGGCTGGTATTATTGGCTTTACCAAAAGCATTGCAGCCGAAATTGGCTCGCGGGGCATTCGCTGCAATGCCATTGCGCCAGGTTTTATTGAAACCGACATGACGCAGTTTTTAAAAGAAAGCGGCTCCGACAAGTGGGCCGAGAAAATTCCCTTGGGCCGTGCCGGCAAACCGGAAGACATCGCCAATGCCGCCCTTTTCCTGGCCTCGGATATGAGCACCTATATCACCGGACAAGTGCTGAGTGTGGATGGGGGAATGAATCTGTAGTAGAGACAAAAGAGAAGCTGTGCCTGTAGAGACGCCCAAATCGGGCGTCTTTATTTATGGACGAATGTTTTTCAAGCAAAAGAGACATGATGGCCCGCGCCGCTGCCGGCGATTGAAAATGGGTGGTTTTTCCGGAAAATTAAATGTCATTTTCACACTTAAAAACTGTTTTTCAGAGCCTGAAATCCAACGAAAAAGCTTTTTCATTGTTATTAAAGACTATGAATTTTGGATGGCTGGAACCCGATCAACTAACGGGCAAATCGTTTCCCTTACCGCCCGACCCGGCGATAAATAAGCCCTTGCTGCTGCGCGCCCAATCGGCTCAACCGATGCAACTGCAAATCGGGCTGGCTGAGTGGCATGTAAAGGAATGGAAGGGCCGCCTCTACCCGTCCCGCACCCGCGAGGCCGATGTAATGGATGCTTATATGCAGCGCTTTCATTGCATGGAATTTAACGGCACCCACTACCGCATTTATCCACAGGAAACCATCCGGAAATGGGCCGACAAAGCTGTGAAAAGCGATTTTCTTTTCCTGCCCAAGTTTCCGCAGATTATTTCCCACCACAGCCACTTTATCAACCCTTCGCGTGACACGGGGCTGTTCCTGGATAGCGTGGCCGGATTTGGCGCGCACCTGGGGCCGATGTTTTTGCAAACCGGCGAAGCGTTTACCCCGACGCGCATCAATCAGGAAAACCTGTATCGCTACCTGCGGACGCTGCCCCGGAAGCAAACCTTTTTTGTGGAATTCCGCCACCCCGACTGGTTTCGAGAGCCTATTCTGGCTATCTGGACGGAAGTGTTTCGCGACCTGGGCATTGGCGCGGTGATCACCGACACGCCGGGCCGCCGCGACGCCTGTCATATGCACCTGACGATCCCCAAAGTGATGATTCGGTTTGTGGGCAAAAGCCGGGTGCGCAGTACCTACGAACGCATAGAAGACTGGATGCAACGGCTGAAAAACTGGGAACAAGACGGGCTGGAAGCGGCATACCTGATTATGCACAATGGTCTTTCGGCACCGGAAATGGCGCGGTACGCCATTGCACGGGCCAATGATGTATTGGGGCGTTCGATTGCCGACCCCGCCTTATCGAACCCGCTGTTCAATCCCTTTGCCGATGCGGTGCAATACGGGGTTTTGCAGGAAACGCAGGTGCCGCAGCTGGAAGCCGGACCGGCGGCGGTGCAAAGCAGTCTTTTCTAAAAGAAAACAAAAGGTGGCGCATTTTTTGAAAGGGATTAGAAAAAATCCCTTTCTCATGAAAAAAACCCTTTTCTCCGTCCTGGCGGTAGCCGCCTGCCTTTCCTTTACCGCCTGTACCAACGAAACCGATTCTAAGGATATTGCCGAAGATCGCAACGAGCAGAAAATCGAAGATTCTACCATGAACACGATGAATATGCCCGGCTCCGACAATGATGTTAAAGACGACGCCGACTTTGCCGTGAAGGCAGCTGACGGCGGCATGATGGAAGTGCAGCTGGGCGAACTGGCGCAGAAAAACGGCGCAAACGCACAGGTGAAAAGCTTTGGCAAGATGATGGTGGACGACCACAACAAAGCCAACAACGAGCTGAAAGCGCTGGCAGCAAAGAAAAACATTACCCTGCCCGCGACGATGAGCAACGACAATCAGGAGATGTATAATGACATGATGAAGAAAACAGGTACTGATTTTGACAAAGCCTATGTGGACCACATGGTGGATGATCATGAAGACGATGTGGAGATGTTCCGCAAGCAATCCATGAACGCTGCAGATCCGGATATCAAAGCCTTTGCCGCCAAAACATTGCCGACGCTGGAAATGCACCTGCAAAAGATCAAGGAAATCAAGGCCATGATGAAGTAAACGCAGCCTTGCTCATTTTTGAAAAGCCATTGCTATACAGCAATGGCTTTTTTCGTGTTGCAGAAGCCTCTGTTTTCCGGAAATCGACCCTTTTATTGCCTAAAATTTCCGGAAAATCCGGCTGCTGGCGCGTCCTTTTTGAAGAGTAGAACGATGGCCGAAAGGCTTTTTTAATTCTTTTCCAAATAACCTTTTTTAAATGGATTTCCATCATACCAAAGACGCCGAACACGGACTTTTCACTGCGCAGGAAGCAGGCCAGAAAGCTGGGGAGGTTTCGTATTCCCAAACAAGTGACAATACCCTTGTGATTGACCACACGGAGGTATCCGATGCGTTTCAGGGCCAGCAGCTGGGCAAGCAGTTGGTAGATCAGGTGGTGGATTATGCCCGTCAGAACAACCTTAAAATTGTTCCGCAGTGCAGCTATGCCCACCATCTTTTTGAAAAACACGACCGCTATGCCGATGTGTGGCAAAAGGATGGGGCCGGCGCATAGGGTTTACCTTTGCGCCTATGTCGTACGCCACTTCTTTTGACCGCCTGAAAACCATTCTTGCCGACCTGCGCACCCAGTGTCCGTGGGACCGGAAGCAGACCATCCACACGCTGCGGCCGCTGACCATTGAGGAAACCTACGAGCTGGCCGACGCGATCGACAAAGAAGACTGGGATGGGATTTGCGAAGAAGCGGGCGACATCCTGCTGCACCTGGTTTTTTATGCCCGCCTCGGCAGCGAAGCGGGTCAATTTGGCATCGAAGAGGTGATTGAAAGGGTGTGTAACAAACTGGTAGCCCGACATCCGCATATCTATGGCTCGGTGCAGGTGGAAAACGACGCCGACGTAAAGCGCAACTGGGAAGCGCTCAAGCTGAAAGAAGGCAAGAAAAGTGTTTTGGCCGGCGTTCCGCAAGCCTTTCCGGCGTTGCCCAAAGCAGCACGTTTGCAGGAAAAAGCGCGTCAGGCTGGCTTTGACTGGGAGCGGGCTGAGGATGTGCGCGAAAAGCTAGACGAAGAATTGGGAGAGCTGGACGAAGCGGTTGCCGCCGGCGACAAAGCAGCGATGCAGGCAGAGCTGGGCGACCTGCTTTTTTCGGTGGTGAACTATGCCCGTTTTCTGGACCTGGACCCGGAAGCCGCGCTGGAAAGCACCAACCGGAAGTTTAAGGCCCGCTTTGAAGTAGTAGAGGAAATGGCTCGTGCCAACGGCAACCCGATGCCGGGAACGCCGTTGGATGTTTTGGATCAGTATTGGAACGAAGCGAAGAAGGCTTAGCCTTGCTGGTATCAGCAGCTTTCTTTCCTTTAAAAAAGAGCGTTTGTTTTCCGTAAATTTCCGTAAAACAAACGCTCTTTTGGTGTATCAGACGGCTTTAAACAACCTGATACAGAAACCTCTTGATAAACTATTATGGTAACAATTCGCTTTCCGGATTCATCGATTCGGGGTCAGGCATTTAGTGGGTCCTTAATCTGTTTGGACAGATCCTCATTGCCGCGTTTGCCCACCTTTTCGCTTCCGGGAAAAAGGGTAATGCTCTGTAGGAGCCTGCCAATTGTGCAAACGGCTAATTTTTTCCGGGAATTCGCTTCTTTTTCCAGTAATATTTTATTTTAAAAGCAAGCAGGCTACCCGTTATGGGTAGCCTGCTTTAGTTTTAGAAGGGTGAAAGAATAGAAGGATGGTGGTTATTGTTTGGTGATGCGGATGGCCTCTTGGTGTACCCCGTCGCTCCACTGCAACAGATAGGTGCCCGCCGGCAACACACTCAGATCCAGCTCCGCTTCTGCGGCAGAAACAACGGTTTCCAGTTCCGTGCGGCCCGAAAGCTCGCTCACCTTCACGG
>JAEWBT010000054.1 GCA_023391015.1 Bacteroidota bacterium | reverse complement strand
TCCGGCCTTTTGAGAACGAGGATTTAACCGCCAACGTCGGCGTCCGGTATCTCCACAACGCGCTGAACGGCGAAAACATTTTCAGTCCGCGCGTGCAACTGGCCTGGAAGCCGAAGTGGAAAAGCAACGTGGTGTTTAAAGCCTCCGGCGGCCTCTACGCCCAACCTGCGTTCTACCGCGAAATGCGCGACCTGGACGGCACGGTGAACACGCAAATCAAAGCCCAGAAATCGGCCCACTACCTCGCGGGCGTGGACTACAATTTCCGGGTGAGCAACAAACCCATTAAGCTGACCGGCGAGGTGTATTACAAAAAGCTTTGGGACCTCGTGCCCTACGAATACGACAACGTGCGCATCCGGTATTTCGGGAAAAACGACGCGGTGGGCTACGCCTACGGCGGCGAGGTGCGCATCTACGGCGACCTGGTGCCCGACGCACCGTCGTGGATTTCGCTCGGTGTGCTGAAGACCGCCGAAGACGTTTTGGACGATAAGATTGTGTATAAAAATGCAGCGGGCGGCGACAGTGCCACGTTTTATCCCGGATACATTCCGCGTCCGTCCGACCAGCGGTTTATGCTTGGGATGTATTTTCAGGATTACCTGCCGCGGAACAAAAACTTCCGGATGCACCTAAACCTGCTCTACTCCACCGGTCTGCCTTTTGGTCCGCCCGACCGCAACCGCTACGGCGACACCCTGCGCCTGCCCGACTACAAACGCGTGGACATTGGATTTTCGGCCCTGCTTTTAGACACCAAAAAGAAGCGGCTGCCGTCGCACTCGTTTTTCCGGGGGCTGGAAAGCATCTGGGCCAGCGTGGAAGTGTTTAACCTCCTGGGCATCCAAAACACCCTGTCGTATTCCTGGATTCAGGACCAGACCACCGGCGGCAGCTACGCCGTTCCCAACCGCCTCACAAGCCGGCTCCTGAACGTGAAGCTGGCCGTGCGGTTTTAAGGAAAAATCCGTGGGAATCCGCAATCATCCGTTTGATCCGTGTTCTTATAAAAGGGTCGCGCATAAGGCGGATGACTACGGATGCGCTGTAATTTCCGGAAATTCCGGGCCGGTTTGCAGGGGTACCTCCTGCGCCGGGATTTGAGGCAAAATCAAGCAAAACGTAGCCCCTTCGCCCGGTATAGAATGGCTGTAAAGTGCCCCGCCGTGATTGGCCACGATACGCCGGCACAGCGCCAATCCGATTCCGGAACCCGGATAGCTTTCGCGGGTATGGAGGCGTTTAAACACCTCAAAAATCTTTTCGTTGTAATCGGATTCAAAGCCAATACCGTTATCCGCTACGCAGATTTTGTAGTAGATAGCATCCGGCTGAGCCGCGCGGATGTGGTGCTGCACCTCGGCAGCCGTGGCCCTTGTAGCGGTAATGGTGACCACTGGCGCAACGCCGGCTTTGGTAAACTTCAGGCTATTGCCGATCAGGTTGTAAAAGAGTTGGCTCATCTGCAGGCCAATGGCATTTAGCACCGGCAGCGGGGCGATGCGAAACCGCGCGCCTTTTTCTTCCGCAATCAGTTCGTAATCGGTGCGGACGTTTGCAACAACGCTATTGAGATCGACCGGCTGAAACTGCTTGTCAGGTTGCAGCAGGCGGGAGAAGTTGAGCAAATCCCGGATGAGTTGGCTCATGCGGGTGGAAGAAGCCGCAATTTTATGAACCAGTCCTTTACTTTTTTCCGTCAGGGTATGATCCCCTTTTAAGAGGTCTGAAAAAATCTGAATTTTCCGGAGCGGCTCCTGCAAATCATGGCTGGCGATATACGCATACTGGGCCAGTTCTTCGTTGGAATATTTTAGTTTCTCGTTGAGGCTTGCCAAGGCGTCATTGGTCACCTGCAGCTCCTTAAAAGCCGCGTTCAGCTGCTCGGTTCGCAGCCGCACTTCATTTTCGAGGGCACTTTGCAGATCGCGTTGCAGCGTGATATCCTGGGCTGTTCCCGAAAACCGGACTGCTTTCCCCTGTGCGTCGTGAAAAACCCGTCCGGTGGCGTGAATCACACGCGAAGCGCCGGTAACCGCATTGAGGATGGTGTAAACTTCATCATAACGGCCAGAGCCGTCGGGTGCAATGGCTTTTCGGATGGCGGCGGCCACGCGTGCGCGGTCTTTTTCATGTACCTGCGATGAAATGCCTTTTTCCACAACGGCGCTTTTCAGCCCCAGCCATTTTTGCAACCGGGGAGAATAGGTCATTTTTCCGGAAGGCAACTCCATGCTCCAGGTACCCAGTTTTGCCAGTTCAATTGCAGACGCCAGATTGCTTTCGCTTTCGTCGATTCGTTTGCGCGCCAACACCTGAGCGGTGATGTCCACAGCCATATTCAGAATGGCATATATGTTTCCTTCTGCATCCAGCAGCGGCTTATAAGTAAAGTTGAACCAAAACGACTGCAACAGGCCATTGACCACCAGCCGGGCTTCCTGCTCCTGGGTGCGGTAGGCAATACCGGTGTGGAATACCTGCTGCAACAGGCCAATAAAAGGCTGCCCTTCCAGCTCCGGCAGCGCCGCGGCCAGCGGCATTCCGATCACGGCAGGTGTTTTACCCCAAAGCCGGATCATCTCGTCGTTGGCAATTTCTATGATAAGATCCGGTCCGGCGTAAAGTGCCGTAGCAAAGGGCGCTTCTTCAATCAGCGTTCGGAATCTGGCTTCGCTTTCCAAAGCCCGCTGGCCGGAGACTACTTGCTCGGTTACTTCATACACCAGGATCAGCACGCCGGTTATGAGGCCGCTTTTTTCTTCCCGGTAGGGCTGATAGACAACGTTTACATAACCTTGCAGCACAGCGCCCCGCGGATTTTTAATCTCAAAAGGTGCATTCAGCAGGTGGTGCTCTTCGCCGGTTTCGCGCACCTTTTCAATGATGGGCCGGTAGTAGGCCTCTGCATCGGGAATAACGTTGAAGAGCGGCTGATGTAAAAGCTCCCCCGGCGCGTTTCCTACAATGCGGCAATAGGCTTCATTTACCATATCTACCCGCAGCTCCGGCCCGGAAAGCAAGATAATCCCAACCGAGGCGCTGTGCACCAGATTCCGGAAACGCGCTTCGCTGTCTTCAATCTTCTTGCGGGCAGTTACCTGAGGCGTTACATCCACTACGGCAATTAAAATACCCACCACTTCATGGGTCTCGTCGCGCACGGCCTGAAGCGAAAAATTGGCGTAAAGCTTTTTTTCTTTCCCCAGGTGGGTGATAACCAATTGTTCTTCGGACAACGTAAAAGGCGCGCCGGAATCGGCCACCTGGTGGAGCACCTCTTCCAGCCCGCTGCCCCGGGTTTCCGGAAAAACATCCGTAAGCGGCTTGCCAAGCAGCGCTTCCGGCGTTCGTTCTACCAGTTCGCAATACAGCCGGTTTACGTTTGTGAAAACATGGCCTTCCCGCGACAGGGTAGCCACCGCGACTGGCATATCGTTGAGGAGTGAGAGCGTTTGCTCCTGGGTAGCGCGGATCTGGCTTTGGGCCATCCGCCGTTCCGTCACGTCGCGGGCCACGCCACCGATGCGGGTCATTTGCCCTTTTTCATCAAAATACAACGCACCGGTCACCCGCAGCCAGCACATATTGGCCTCGCCACCACCTACGCGGCACATAAAGTCAAATGTTTTTTCACTGGCGCTGCCGATGGTTTCTTCTATCAACTGCGCAACTGCCGCCACATCTTCGGGATGCACAAATGCCAAAACAGTCTCCAGCGGCATTGCAGGAACCGCTTTTTCCAGGCCCAGAAAGGCACAGCACCGCTCGTCCCAGATAACGGTTCGGGTGGGTAGCTCCAGCTCCCAAACGCCAATACCGGCCGCGTCGATGGCAAATTTGAGACGGGACAGATCAGTGGCAAAACCTTTAGGCGCTACGGATAAAGACATAGAATTTTGGGGCAGCTAAAACAATGCCCTTGCAAAGGGGCCATTCACAAATGTAGGCGCTTTGACTGCGCCCGGCTGCGCTTTCCAAACCTTTCTTTTTTCCGGAAACACTGCTGCATTTCCGGAAAAAGGATCTTATTTTTTCAAAAAACCTTTTCTTTGGGGCTGTAATGTTCCGGTATTTTTTGTTTTGTATAATAACGCTATCGGCGTGCTCTGGTGGCGACCGGTTTGAGGAAGCTGCGTTTCAATACCGGGTGGACTCCACTGTAAACGCCCGGTTGGACTCGGTTCAGGCCAGCCTTCAAAAACGCAATGATTCCCTTATTCTGGAACAAGCGCGCCACCGGGCCGACAGCTTACGCAAAATTTCTGCGGTGCCACCTCCGGGCTTACCCACAGCAAACACACCACCACCCCCGCAGCCGTAGCTTTGCGCCCTGTGCGTTTTTTGAGGCTTTTTATTTTATGCTGCTGGCTGGTTCCGGAAAGTCTTTCGGCCCGGCCTGTTGACCGCTATTTTTTTAATTACACCGCCGATTGCGCTGCAGCCTATGAAGCTTATTTTTCGCTTCAACTGCCGGAGGGAACCGCTCACCTGCGCCGCGCCATCGCTGCCGATCCCGGCAACCTGCTGCCCGTCTTCCTGGCCGATTACGAAGACTGCCTGCTTCTCATGCTGAATGGTGACCCACGGGAATATGCCCAGCGGCGCATCCATTATGAAGAGCGCCTGGAGTGGATGGAAAAAGGTCCGGAGGCTTCGCCCTGGCAGCGGCTGACCAAAGGCGTCCTGCACCTGCACTGGGCCCTGGTGCACGTGCGCTTTGGCGAACGCCTCAAGGCGGCGCTGGCTTTCCGGAAATCCTACCTGAACCTGAAAGAAAATGCCAAGCTGTTTCCGGCATTTACGCCCAACAACGTTTTTCTGGGTTTTGAGGAATCCATTGTTGGAACCATTCCGGAAGATTACCGCTGGATTGCTTCTATTTTTGGGGTGAAAGGAAATGTGGTGAAAGGAGTGGGGGCTATTGGGGCTTATCTGGAAGATGCCCAGGCCCCCCAAACCGCATTCCGGCGCGAGGCGGCTTTGTTTTATACCTATCTGCGTTTTTACCTGTTGCAGCAGCAGGAAGCGGCGTGGAAATACATTTCCAGCGAATCTTTTGGCCCCACCGACAACCTGCTCAACGCCCTGGTGGCCGCCAACATCGCCCTCAACTACCGTCACGCCGATGTGGCGCTGCAATACCTGCGAACCGCTCAATCGTTTGGGGAAAGTCGCCGTTTTCCGGTGGTGGATTACGAGATGGGCTACGCCCTGCTCCACCGGCTCGACGGTGCGGCGGTCAGTTCTTTTGAAAAATACCTGACGACATCGCCCGGTGCGTGGTACCGGAAAGATGCCGCGCAGAAAATAGCCTGGTCGTATCTTTTGCAGGGCAGGCCGGCGGTTGCAACCGAAAAACTCAAAACCGTTTTGCGCACCGGCAACAGCTTTGTGGACGCCGACAAAGGTGCGCAACGCGCCGCCGAAGCCGGCACCCTACCCGAACCAACGCTCCTGGCAGCGCGGCTGCTGTGCGACGGCGGCTATTACAATCAGGCGCTTCAGAAACTGGCCTCGATGCCGCCAGCGGCCCTGCAAGCACCCGCCCGCAAACTGGAGTATCACTTCCGCGCCGGACGTACCTACGAAGGGCTGGGCCAATATCCCAAAGCCTTTGCCCACTACGCCGTTGCTTACGACGAAGGGCAGGAAAGCCGCGAGCAATTTGGCGCGCGGGCGGCACTGCAAATGGCATTGCTCTACGAAAAAACCGGCAATTCCAGCAAAGCACGGCAGTGGTTCGGCAAGGCCCTGGCGCTGCGCAACCACGACTTTCAGGCGTCTATCGATCAACAGGCAAAGGCCGGGCTCAGCCGGCTGGGCGGGTCTTAAATGATTTTTTAGATAGAGTAGCCCATGAAGCGGAAACGAAAAAGTGTGCGTAAAAAGAGCCGCAGCCTGCCGCGGATCCTGTTAGTAATAGTGATTCTGGCAGGGGCTTTCTGGTATAAAGAACAAGGTGGAACAGGAGCCTTCCCTTCCCCAACCCGCAGCGACAAAACCACTCAGAAAAGCAGCACTATTTCCGGAAATTCCGGCCCCAAAGGCGATGCCATCCGGCCCGTGAAAGGGGATGTACTGGAAGGCAAAGCGGTTCACATTCCCGACGGCGATACATTTGACCTGCTTACCGACGAAAAAAAGAAATTCCGGGTGCGGATGTCGGGCATTGACGCGCCGGAAAAAGCGCAGGATTACGGGCAGGTTTCCAAAGAAGGCTTGGGCAGTTTGCTGGAAGGCAGCCGCCTGAAAGTTGTGGTGCGGGATGTGGACCGCTATGGCCGATCGGTGTGTGATGTTTACACGCTGAAGGCTTCGGGTGAGGATTGGGTGAACCTGCAAATGGTGCAAAACGGTTGGGCGTGGCATTATAAACAATACTCTAAAGACCCACAACTGGCGGCCGCCGAGCAAACGGCCCGGGCAGAGAAAAAAGGATTGTGGATCCAGCCCGCTCCAACGCCACCCTGGGAATTCCGGGCTTCCAAACGCCCCAAGAGCGGCTTTTAAAAGTACATTTTTCCGGAAATTTTTCTATGAAGCTGCACCTGCTTTCCAACACCGATTTCAGTTTTCCAAACCCAGCCGGCGCGCTGCCGGATGGGTTACTGGCCATTGGCGGCGACCTGCGTCCGGAGCGCCTTCTGGAAGCGTATCGGAACGGTATTTTTCCGTGGTATAATGCCGGGGAGCCGCCGTTGTGGTGGTGTCCCGACCCGCGCTGTGTTTTATTTCCGGAAAATTTGCGGGTGAGCCATTCCATGAAGTCGCTCCTGCGGAAAGAGGCCTTTGAGTTCCGGGTGAATACGGCTTTTGAGGAAGTGATTCGCGCGTGCCGGTCTGCGCCACGGGCCGGGCAGGACGGCACCTGGATTACCGACGAGGTTGTGGCCGGTTACACGTCGCTGCACCGACAAGGCTACGCCCACAGCGCCGAGGCGTGGCAGGACGGGCAGTTGGTGGGTGGCCTTTATGGCGTCTGGCTGGGGCGCACTTTTTTCGGAGAAAGCATGTTTAGCACCGTGTCCAACAGCAGCAAATATGCCTTTATCCACTGGGTGCAGGCCTTGCAGGCGCAGGGCGTAACGCTGATTGACTGCCAGGTTCCGACGGAGCACCTGATGAGCCTGGGAGCAGAGTTGATAGACCGGGAGCTGTTTTTGGATTTGATTGGTATGTAGCATGTAGGATTTTAACCGATACATTTGTCAAACTACAATTTTCCGGAAAGACAGCCGTTATCTCACTTGACTCGCTGGCAGCAGGGGTGTATCTGGTGCGTTTTGTGGCCGCTGACGGCGCGGTTTCTCAAACCCGGCTGACCTATAACCCGTAACACCAATAAAGATGAAAAACAAGTTTTTGACTGTGCTGGTGCTGCTCATAGTGAGCAGCACCAGCAATTGCTATGCTCAAAGCGCGTATGGTAATTACTATCATGACATAGATAGTGTAGGCAACAGTGGACTCGCCGTGAGCAGGTTGCTGGATGGAAAATTATTTCTTTTAGGTGGGAGTACATATTCCATCAGCAGCTACGTCCGTATAGGAGGAATTATACTGTCGCCTAATGGCGATTCGTTGTTGGAGTACCACCTACAGAATCGCCCACCTGCCAATATTTACAGCGATTATGGCACTTTGCTACCACAGGCAAACGGAGACATCATCACTCATCAAAACTTCAGTTCGCCTTCTACGCCAGCCAAAAATTACAAAACTACCAATGCGTCGGTGGTGCGATTTAAGCCCAATGGGGACACGGCTTGGGTAAAGACCTACACCGATACCAATGTGCTCTGGCAGGCACCGGCAGGTCTTTCTCAAAGCAGCCTGGACGGTAGCTTTGTGGTGAGCGGTTTACAATACCCCGCCGCCAGTTTAAGTTCGGTTGGGTTTTTGATGTTTCTGGACAGCGCTGCTAACATAAAGCGCCAAATGGTTTTTTATAACCCGGCGGTTAGTAATCCGGCTTTAAATTTTATCCAACGGGCAGCTTTTCTGCCGGACGGCAAACGGGTGCTGGCTACCTGCGCCGCCCGTACCGACTATTCCGCTGTCGGTGGCTTCTACTCTAAATTCCATCCGTGGCTTTTTATCTGTGATACCCAGGGTGTTATTCAGAAACAACGCATCCTGCCGCAGCGCTATCAGGGCGGTGGCAGAAGTCCCTTCGCCGGTATTGACCGAAACGGCGGCTACTATATGGGCGGTGGTATAGACAGCGTGGTGGACCGTTACGGTCAACCTACCAACGATTACAGCTTTCCCAAGTTTTTGATGCACTTAGATACCAACCTGAACACCGAATGGGTGTATTCTTTTGGCGACAGCTCACACGGCTACTACTTCCAAACCGTCAAACAGCTTCACAATGGTAACTACTTGCTTATTGGTAGTTCCTTTGTGGACACTACCAGAGGAGATGCAGGCTGGCTGGCAGTGGTGAATACGGATGGCTCTTTGAAGTGGAGTAGGCGCTACCACAAAAGCACCCAGTGGAACCACCGATTTTATGATGCGGTAGAGAACGCCGATGGCTCTATTACGGCTGTCGGTTCCGGCAAGAGCGATACTTCCTCTCCGCAAACCTCTTACGACCTGTGGGTGCTGAACGTGGACAGCAATGGCTGCGAAGGGCCGGGCATCTGCAACGGAAGCCTGAGCGTAGAAGAGGGGTCGCCCGTAGCAAAAGAAACCGGCTTTAAAATTTACCCTAACCCAACCACCGGCGCTTTGTATGTGGAAAGCGACAAAGGCGGCGAGGCAACGCTCTACAACCTGACCGGCAACAAAGTCTGGGAGCAGCGCATTATTTCAGGAAAAACAGCCGTCTCCCTGCCCCCTGCCCTGGCAGCGGGCATCTATGTGGTGCGCTTTGTAGCTGCCGACGGCGCGGTGTTTCAAACCCGGCTGACGTATAACCCGTAATTTTTCAAAGCAGTGAGCCCTAAACTGCCGGGAGTCCGTTGATAGAAAAGTCGTTGTTATTGTTATGAGGAATAGCCCCGTCGGGGCGCAGGTATCAGGGTCATTTAGAACCATAGCTGCGTCCCGGCGGGACTTGTATGCGCTCTGTTATTTCCGGAAAATACTACCAAATCCGCGTTTCTGCGGGAATTCCATTACCCTTATTTCACCCAAAATTACTGCCCCGAAGAAACTCGAAAACTTCTTTCAAAAGCGCCTGGTCTTTCTTTTTTCCGGAAATTTAAAGCCATCGGGGCACGCCGCAAAATGCTCTCCCTATTTCTTTACAACTTCTCTTTTGTCTTTTGCCCTTTGTCTTAAAAATAAATTTTCCTTACTTTTGCGCACCCAAAACCGACCGGCCCTTTCCGGAAATTTCCGGAAATGACCACCGTTGCAGCCGGACGTGCGGGCTTTATTTTATCACCCAAACCTTTTTAAGTAAATGGCAACATCCAACCCGATGAGCTATGAGCTCGTGGTTATCTTCAC
>JAEWBT010000021.1 GCA_023391015.1 Bacteroidota bacterium | reverse complement strand
TTGGAGATATCGTGCGGAGCGCGGAAAAGATTCTGGCTTACACTGCCGGTTATTCTTTGGAGGATTTCAGGCTGGATGAAAAAACGATTGACGCCGTTATCCGGAATTTTGAAATCATAGGCGAAGCTGCGAACCGGCTATCCGAATCCTTCAAAGCAACCCACGAGGCCATTAACTGGCAACGCATCCGCGGTTTTCGCAACCGGATTGTGCACGATTATTTCGGGATTGACTATGAAATCGTCTGGCGCGTAAAAGAAGATTTTCTGCCACAGTTGATTGTGCAATTAAAGCCGCTTCTGTAGCACGGTTGCGCGATCCCATAGTTTGCTCGGAGCGTCCGATTTGAATGGCTTTACAGAAATAGGCTTCCTTTAGTTAATCTACATTTGCTTTCCTGAATGAACGTTCATTTTCCGGAAATTTCTTCTTAGATTTGTCCTTACCGATGGCCTCCGACAAAAAGCAACTGATTCTCTCTACCGTGCTTGACTTGGTAAAGCAAACCGGCTTTTACCACCTCAACATGAAAGCTATTGCCGAACGCGCGGGCATCTCTGCCGGAACCATCTACCTGTATTTCAAAAGCAAGGAAGAGCTTATCAACGAGCTGTACCAAACCGTGCTCGGCGAGTTCAATAAAGCTGTGTTGGAAAGCTACGACGCAACAGCCGGCTTTTCCCAAAATTTTGAAACCATGCTGCGCGCCGCGGTGGATTTCTACCTCCCCCGCAAAGATTATTTTTCTTTTATTGAGCAATACACCTACGCGCCGTTCTTGTTTAAAGAAAGCCAGGAAGAAAATTTCTCCCTGTTGCTGCCCATCTTCAAATTGCTTCGGCAGGGCAAAAAAGAAGGACTGGTGAAGGCTTTTCCGGAACCGATTTTAATTTCTATTATTCACGGTACGCTCAACACCATCCTGAAAATGCACTTCGCCCACAAGCTGGACCTCCGGAAAAAACCCGTTTACAAAAGCTTTTGTACCGCCGTCCGCGAAGCCATTTCCAACCCTTCCAAGTAATGATTCACTCCTCAACCCTCACTCCTCATCCCTGAATCTATGAATCGCATTATCCGGAAAGTAGCCGTGCTGGGCTCGGGCGTGATGGGCAGCCGCATCGCCTGCCACTTCGCCAACGTTGGCCTGGAAGTACTGCTGCTCGACATCCTGCCCAAAGACGCGCCCGAAGGCGACGCCAAAGCGCGCAATAAAATCGCCGCCGACGCGCTGGCCTTTGCCCTAAAATCTAACCCGTCGCCGATTTATTCCAAAGCGTTTGCGAGCCGCATTACGGTGGGCAACCTGGAAGACGATATGCCCAAAATCAAGGACTGCGACTGGGTGATTGAAGTCGTGATTGAGCGGCTGGACATCAAGAAGCAGGTTTTTGAACAAGTGGATGCTCACCGTCGTCCCGGCACGCTGGTCACGTCCAACACCTCCGGCATTCCCATTCACCTGATGGCCGAAGGACGGAGCGAGGATTTCCGGAAACACTTCTGCGGAACCCACTTTTTCAATCCGCCGCGCTACCTGCGGCTGCTGGAAATCATTCCGACGAGCGAAACCGATAAAGAAGTCGTCGATTTCCTGATGCACTACGGCGAGAAATTTCTGGGCAAAACCACCGTGCTGGCCAAAGACACACCCGCCTTTATCGGCAACCGGATTGGGGTGTTCAGTCTTACAAGTCTGTTGCGCTACGTGGCCGATACCGGCATGACGATTGACGAAGTAGAGCGCTTGACCGGCCCGGTTGTAGGGCGGCCTAAATCGGCGACGTTCCGGACGGCCGATGTGGTAGGCATTGACACGCTGGCCCTGGTGGCGAATAGTCTGGTGGAAAACGTTCCGGACGACGAAGCGCGCGAGCAGTTGATGTTGCCGCCGTTTGTGAACAGCATGATTGAACGCAAATGGCTCGGCAGTAAAACCGAAGGCGGTTTTTTCCGGAAAATCAAAGGCGAGGACGGCAAAAGCGCCATTCAGGTGCTGGATTTGAATACGCTGGAATACGGCCCAACGACCCGCCCCAAATTCGCTGCGCTGGAAGCCGCCAAGCCGATTGAGGATTTGCGCAAGCGCCTGAAATTGCTAGTCAATTTCAAAGACAAAGCCGGTGATTTTTACCGCGCTACGCTGTACCCGCTGTTTGCGTATTCGGCCAATCGGATTCCGGAAATTTCCGGCGATTTATACAAGATTGACGATGCTATTCGCGCCGGTTATGGCTGGGAACTCGGTCCGTTTGAAACCTGGGACGCGCTCGGCGTAGCCGAAACGGTGGAAGCTATGAAAAGCGCCGGTTTGAAAATCGCTCCTTGGGTAAAGGAGATGCTGGCTAAAGGCATCAGCAGCTTTTACCGCCTGCAAAACGGCCGGAAAGAATACTATGATATCGCTTCCGGCGGCTACCGCGTGATTCCCGGAACGGAAGAATTTATTTTCTTAGACGCGCTGCGGGAAAACCATACCGTCTGGAAAAACAGTGGCACCACCATTACCGACCTCGGCGACGGCATCCTGAACCTGGAGATCCACACCAAGATGAACAGCATCGGCGGCGAGGTGCTGGAAGGCATTAATAAAGCCATTGACCTGGCCGAAAAAGAGTACCACGGGTTGGTGATTTACAACGACGGTCAGAATTTCAGCGCCGGGGCCAACGTGGGGATGATTTTCATGATGGCCGTGGAGCAGGAATACGACGAGCTGGACTTTGCCATTCGTCAGTTCCAAAACACGATGATGCGGATTCGCTACTCGGCCATTCCTGTGGTGGTCGCCCCGCACCAGATGGCGCTTGGTGGCGGCTGCGAAATGTGCCTCCACGCTGATGCGGTGGTGGCCCACGCGGAAACATACATGGGCCTTGTGGAGTTTGGCGTGGGGTTGATTCCCGGCGGCGGTGGCACGAAGGAATTTGCCGTGCGCCTCTCCGATTCCTTAAAAGAAGGTGACGTGGCGCTGAACGCCTACCGCGACCGTTTCCTCACCATTGGACAAGCCAAGGTTTCTACCTCGGCGGAAGAAGCCTTTGAGTTGGGCTACCTGCGCCGCGGGCAAGACCGCTGGGTCATTTCCTACGACCGCGTGCTGGCCGAAGCGAAAAAAGAATGTCTGGCATTGGCCGAAGCGGGCTACGTGAAACCGACCCCGCGCACCAGCGTCCGCGTGCTCGGCAACACCGCCCTCGGACTGGCCTACGTGGGTGCCGATTCTATGTACAGCGGCCACTACATCAGCGAGCACGACAAGAAAATTTCCGAAAAACTGGGCTACGTGCTGGCCGGCGGCGACCTCTCGCAACCCACCGAAGTAACCGAACAATATCTCCTCAACCTGGAGCGTGAGGCCTTCCTGAAACTGACCACCGAACGCAAAACCCTGGAGCGCATTCAGTCTATTTTGAAGGGCGGGAAGGTGTTAAGGAATTAATCACGATAGGGGCGAATGCAATTCGCGCAGAATTGCCAAACCCACATTGTTTACGGAAATAATCAACCCAAAAAGGGCGAATGCAATTCGCACTTACAACAGAAAAGAAATATGAA
>JAEWBT010000137.1 GCA_023391015.1 Bacteroidota bacterium | reverse complement strand
TAATTGCGGATTCCGGCTTACGTCCAGAATATCCAAAAAGCGCGAACCGGAACCGCTGAACGTAATGTTTTGCGGCGCTTCATGCCCGGCGGCGTGCATCCAGCGGGCGGTGTGGTACATGATTCCGGAAAACGCCAGCAGGGGCACCAGCTTCAACTGCGCGTGTTCCTGCAAAAAGCGGGTGAAATCCACGTCGTAGGCGGCGTACTCGGGGCGGCGTTGCAGACTGAATAAAAACGAAATCACGTCGTCCGAAGACTTCCGGTCTTTCAAGGATTTATACACTTCGCCCAACTGCCCCGGCAGGTTTGGATCGCTTAAAATCTTGCGCAGCTGTCCGGCTTCAAAGGCCTGAATAAAACCGTTGTTGTCGGTGTTGCCGCCGTAGCCGTCGCCGAAAATGGCGTTGCCCGCAAAGCGGAAGGAGGTGCTGCCCACCGGTGTTTCGCCTTTGAAAAGCACAATATCGGTGGTGCCGCCGCCGATGTCAATATTCACCGAGTGACTGTTGCCCACCGTCAGGCCGCTGCCTTTGTAATCATAAAACGGCGCAACCGACTCCGGCATGCTTACGAGCGCAGTTTGGGGCGACAGGTGTTTGCGGACTGCGGCGTCCCAGATGTTTTCCAACCGGCCCCGCTCAAACTGCGTCATGCTGGAGGGGTAAAACCAAACCACGCGGCTTTTTTCCACACTGCCGCCGTAAAGCAAAATCTTGTTGCGGATAAGCATCACCAGTTCTTCAATAAACGTGCTGATGCGCGCGCGGCTGCGACCGCCGGGGTCGTTTGCGGCCCATTTCAGGTTGGTGATAACGTCCTGATAATTGGTGGTGGTGCGCAGCTCATAGGTAAACGAAATATTGTTTCCAGCCAACGCTTTGCCTACTTCGGTGCGGCCCAGGCGCTTACTTTCAGCCAGCACCGTTCGGTGCGGAAACCGGTAGGTGGCGTTGCCGATGGTTTCCGGAATCAGGTCGGATTCGTGGGCCACGAGCATGGTGGCGAGGCCGCGGCGCACCTGGCTTAGCCGGTCGTAGTTGGCGGCGTTGGCTAGATGCAACAGGCCCAGCTGGCTGTCTTTGCCGTCCATGGAAAACGACTGCGCGGCCGGGTTGTCTTTGCTGTTATAGGCAATATACGTGTTGGTGGTCCCAAAATCCACTGCGAAGGTCATCTCAGAAAGTCCTTCCTGCACGGCCCGGAGTTTGGGGATTAAAAGTCCGGAAGCGGGTTTGTTGACCGACACCTGAATGAGGTCAAATTCGCCTTGCAGCGCGTAGATGCTGGTGCTGAAATAATCCTCGCTTTTGTCAGCCTTGGCCTGCACGGCTTCTACCGGCACTTCCGTTACCGCCGCGTCGTCTTTATAAAAAGAAAGCGAGTAGCGCAGGTGCTGGGTGTGCAGTTCCTTATCGGCGTCTACAAGCAACACGCGGTAGTGGGCGTGGGCGTCGCTGCCGGTTTTGAGGAACGGATAGACGGCGAGCGTTACGGCACTGTCGGCAATCACGCCTTTGTTTTCGGCCGGAGACGGCACCAGCGGTGTTTCCGCCGACTGGCTGACTTTATAATTGCGTTTAAACTCAATAATATGGCCTTTCTGAACCGGCAGGCGCAGCACCACATCCACCGAGCCGGCCACGCCTTTTTTCATCTCAAACATCTTCACCCCCGTTCCCGGCACCACGCCCTGAATATCTTCCACCGAAAAATACCGGAAAAACTCTTTTTTAACCGGCAACAGATACCCCGTTTCGCTGTCGGCCATATGACCGTTGAAAAACCGCGTGGCATCCATCGCAAACGGCAGCCGCAAGAGGGTTTCTTCCAGCAGATCGGAAACCGTGAGGTAGGGATAGACCACCTGATTCATGCCCGGCAGGCGGCGGCGCTCCAGCGTTTCGGCATCGGCAAACGGCACCTGCGTGTCGGGGCTCCACGGTGCGCCTACGTACTTCAATGGCTGCGGGAAGGTGTAGGTCGGCAACACGAGCGGCAGTTTTCCGGAAATCGCCTTTCCTTTTCCGGGAATCAACCGGAAATCGCTGGCGGTTACCTTGTCTTCCAGCCCGGCAATGCCCCGGAGCGGAAAACCGAGAACTTCCGGGTGGTCGCCCGCGCCGGTGGTGGCAATGGCGATATCGGTGTAGGCGTCGCTGTAAGTAGTGGGGCCAAAGCTGCGGATTTTCTCTTTAATGCCTTCCGGCAACAGCTTGAAAATCACGTCTTGGAGGTAGTTGCTGACTTCCCGGAATTTCTCGCTGAAACCCGGAATGGAATCGCGCAGGGCAAACACGTAGAGAATAAAATCTTCGGTGCGGCGGTGGAGCGCACGGGGCGGGCCGCTGAACGCCTTGCGGTCGCCGAGGTTGATGCCCACAAAAGCCAGGTTGTTGCCAGACGAAAATGTGAGCGTAGCGGGCGAGGTGCCACCGATGATATTGAGTTGCTGCGGGCCGGTGGTGTAGTTTAAAAGGTACAACTGCTTGAGGCCGGCGAAGTTGTAAGACGTGGCGTCTTGCTGGAGAAACATTTTGAGGGTTTCGCCGAAGAGCCGTTGTGCCGTACCCGATGTACTGCTCAAAAGCGCACCGAGGTCGCTGGCCGGGTCAATGCCTATTTCGCCGCCCTGCAACCGCACGCCGCTGTTCCAGGGAATAATCTCCACCGCGTCGCCGAGCAAGGGGGCCTGAAAGAAAATCTCCAACACATCGAGGCAGTCGGAAACTACTTTATGGTAGATGGTATTGCCGTCGGGCTGACCGGAAGCGACCACCTGGCGATACGCGTTTTTGGCAATATCAATACGGGCAAACGGGGTGGGAATGGCGGTAATCTCGTGGCTGACCTGGGCACCGGCGGGGTCGGGGATGGTAGCGATGTGGACGTCTTGCAGGGCAGTAGTTTCCTGCCAGTCGGTCACCGTTTCGGAGCCGTTGGTATGAAGTCGGAAAATCTTACTCATGAAAATTGGAGCGGAGCGGCGGAAGGGATGGGTAAAGTAAAAGTAAAAATTTTTAGGGCGTTTAGCTGTGCGGCCTTGCCATGCATCTTTTCAATAAAAAAGGGTCGCTTTTCCGGAAAAGCGACCCTTTATAAAAAGCCTTTTAACCCAGCTTCCAGCTCGGCCGTTCATAGTGGCAGGTATAGCCGTTGGGATGTTTTTGCAGATAATCCTGATGTTCGGCTTCGGCATCCCAGAAGTCGCCTGCCGGGGCCACTTCGGTTACCACTTCGCCGGGCCATTTTCCGGAAGCGTTCACCTCGGCAATCACCTTTTCGGCGGTTTCGCGCTGGGCTTCATTCAGATAAAAAATAGCAGAGCGGTAGGAAGTGCCCCGGTCGTTGCCCTGCCGGTTTTTGGTGGTTGGGTCGTGGATCATAAAGAAATACTCCAGCAGCTTGCGGTAAGAGGTTAGTGCCGGGTCGAATTCTATTTTAATGCCTTCGGCGTGGGTGCCGTGGTTGCGGTAAGTGGCGTTCGGCACGTTGCCGCCGGTGTAGCCAACGACTGTGGAAAGAACGCCCGGCTGCTGGCGGATCAGTTCTTCCATTCCCCAAAAGCAGCCGCCGGCAAGAATTGCAGTTTCTGTGTTCATAGGTACCGGCTTTTTCAAAAGAGTTGTGCCAGACTGCTGTGTTCAAATTCCAGGTGCCAGAACTCAAAGACCAAAATCTGGAATCCAGAACCCAAAGTCCAGGTATTGAAACCCGGCATCCGGTTGGGTGGTCCTTAACTGCCAGAACATTGCGCTGCAAGCCCCTTCTGAAACAATTCTATTTCCGGAAAACACCCCTCAATTTCCGGAAAGTTCCTTACCGCTTCCGAAGCTCATACACGTCGCGGCGGCGGTCTTTGAGGTTTTTCACACTGCCGTAGTTGTGCAATTCGCGCAAGAGATCCAAATCCACGTCGGAAATCACAATCATCTCGCTGTTGGGCGTGGCCTCGCTCTTGATACCATTGGTGGGGAAGGCAAAATCGCAGGGCGTAAACACCATGCTTTGGGCATATTGCACGTCCATATTCTGCACGTTCGGCAGGTTGCCCACGCTCCCCGCGATGGCTACAAAACACTCGTTTTCAATGGCCCGCGCCTGCGCACAATGCCGCACCCGGCCATAGGCGTTTTGGGTGTCGGTGAGGAAGGGCACGAATAAGAGCTGCATACCTTCGTCGGCCAGGAGGCGGGGCAATTCCGGAAATTCCACGTCATAACAAATCAGGATTCCGATTCTGCCGCAGTCGGTGTCAAACGTGTTGAGC